>DASXIH010000636.1:0-3263 GCA_036498125.1 Thermoanaerobaculia bacterium | reverse complement strand
CGCTGCGTCGTCCGGATCCCTCTCAACTGGCGCACCCGGCGGCGCGACATCCACGCGATGTACCTCGGCACGCTCTGTATGGGCGCCGATGTGGCCGCAGGGCTGATCGCGTTCCGCCTCGTTCAGGCCCGCAAGGAGCGCGTCGCGTTCATCTTCAAGGACATCCGCGGCGAGTTTCTGAAGCGTGCGGAGGGTGCTGTCGTCTTCACGAACAATGACGGTCCGCTGATCCAGGAGCTCCTGAAAAGCACGCTCGCTTCAGGCGAGCGGGAAGAGGCGACCGTCAGCGTCACGGCGACCGTCCCCGACAAACTCGGCGACGAGCCGGTCGCCCGCTTCCAGCTCACGCTATCGCTGAAGAAGCGTTGATGCTTGACGAAGATCGCGCCATCGTGAAGGTGGGGTTTCCGTGGTGGATGCGGCCGTTCCTCATGCGCGGGGTGGCGGCGATCACGATCGGGCGCAGGATCTGGGTCGACGTAGGGCGGGCTTCAGCCCGCCCGGACGGACTAAAGTCCGTCCTACGTCATGAGACAGTGCACGTCCGCCAGATGCGCGACCTCGGATTGATCCGCTTCGGATTTCGTTACGTCCGCGAGTACTTTCGGAACCGTCTCTCCGGGATGAGCGCCGGCGACGCGTATCGCAATATCTCCTTTGAGCGAGAGGCATTTGCGGCGGAGACGTATAATCCCGGGACCGGTAAAGACGGATGATCCAATTCCATTCGCTCGAAATCCCGCAGCTCGAGCGGTTTCTCGAGCGGCAGCGTGCCGGGCTCTCCCTGCGAGGAGAGGCGTTCGACCTCGACCTCGTCCTCCGCCAGATTCTCCAGAAGGCCTACGAATTCGTCCCGTCGGAATCGGGATCGATGCTGCTCGACGACCCGTACCGCAAGGTCGCATCGCGGCGCGACAACGAGCTCGTTTTCATCGCAACCTTCGGCGACTCGTCGAGCAACCTCATCGGGCAGAGCCTCTCGGCAGCACGGCATCGTCGGCCGCGTGTATCAGACCGGAACGCCGTACCTGTCGGCCGACGTCGACACCGACAAGTTCTTCTATCCCCACATCGACGAGGAGATCGGGCACAAGACGCACTCGATCGTCGCGGTGCCGATCTATATCGGGAAGCACGTCTGCGGCGTGCTGGAGCTGATCAACCGGCTCGACGGGAAGACCTTCACGCAGCGCGACATGACGCTGCTCGAGATCTTCGCCGGTTACACATCGTTCATGCTGCAGAACGCGCTCGACGCGAAGCGGGCGCACGAGCTGGCGAAGCGCGACGACCTGACGGGTCTCTTCAACGATCGCTGGTTCAACGTGCGGTTGTCCGAGGCGATCACGGACGCGCGGAAGACGAAGCGCGACCTCGTGCTGATCTTCCTCGACCTCGATCGATTCAAGTACGTGAACGACGCGTACGGCCACCTTGCCGGCAGCCAGGTGCTGCGCGAAGTCGGATTCATTCTCAAACGGATCGTGCAGTCGGCCACCGCGACTGTCGCGCGTTACGGCGGCGACGAATTCGTGATCGTCCTTCCCGAGACGTCGCTCGACGACGGCCTCGCGCTCTGTGAGCAGATCCGCGCCACGATCGCCGGGACGACGTTCCTCGAGCGGGAGTGGGGATTCAACAATCCGGCGCTCAGTCTTCGCGGCATCCTCTCCGCGTCGATCGGCATCGCGGAGTACGCGAAAAGCGGCGATGGGGTGACCGAGGAGCAGGAGAAGAGCGAGCTGCTGCGGCGTGCCGACGCTGCGATGTATCGCGCAAAGTCAGCGGGGAAAAATCAGGTGATGGTGTCGCGCCTCGGCGATCCGATCGATGGTGCGCCCGCGGGTCTTTCATTTTAGCGCAGCGTCCCCTCGTAAGTAAGGACTGCCGCGCGCGGAAACGCCCTGCTATCCTCCTCCATCTTTTCGCGGAGGTGCACATGGCCAGAATCAGGGCGGAGTACATTTGGATTGACGGACAGAAACCGACGGCGAAGTTACGATCGAAGACGAAGGTCCTCGACAACCGCGTCAGCCACCTCGGCGACATCGCGGACTGGGGCTTCGACGGGTCGAGCACGGCCCAGTCGAGCGGTCACTTCAGCGACCTGCTCCTCCGCCCGGTGAAGTACATGCCCGACCCGCTCCGCGGAGAGGACGACGTTCTCGTCCTCTGCGAAGTGCTCAATCCGGACGGGACGGTTCACTGGTCGAATACCCGTGCGCGCCTGCGTCAAGTGGCGGAGAGGTATGCCGACCATGAGGCGTGGTTCGGCATCGAGCAGGAGTACACCTTCTTCGAAGGGGCGCGCCCGCTCGGCTGGCCCGACAACGGATTCCCGGCGCCCCAGGGCGGGTACTACTGCGGCATCGGCGCCGATGAAGTCTTCGGCCGCGACATCGTCGAAGCGCACACCGACGCCTGCATCCGCGCGGGGATTCACATCTACGGCACCAACGCCGAGGTCATGCCGGCGCAGTGGGAGTTCCAGATCGGCGCGATCCCGGCGCCGGACATCGCGGACGAGCTGTGGCTCGCGCGCTGGCTGCTGTACCGCATCGCCGAGGAGTTCGGCGTCACCGCGACGCTCTATCCCAAACCGGTGAAGGGCGACTGGAACGGCGCGGGCGCGCACACGAACTTCTCGACGAAGGCAACGCGCGCCGACGGCGGTCTCAAGGTCATCGAAGCAGCGATGACGAAGCTGGAGCGCCGCCACGACGACCACATCAAGGTCTACGGCGCGCACAACGAGGAGCGTCTCACCGGACTGCACGAGACGTCGCCGATCCATTCGTTCCGCTACGGCCAGCTCGACCGCGGCGCTTCGACGCGCATACCGATGGGTACGGTGAAGGACGGCAAGGGCTACTTCGAAGACCGGCGCCCGGCGGCGAACATGGATCCGTACGAGGTCTGCGCCATCCTGATTGAAACCGTTTGTGGCGATTGATCGTCTGAATGCATGATGGAGCGGGATCAGCTATTGCTGGTCCCGCTCCTGCAGGCGCATAATCGATGGTGGTGATCGAGCAACTGCTCAACCTGGCATGGGTGGCAATCGCGATCGGATCGTTCGCGATGCTGCTCAAGCATCGCCGTGACGGCAAGGCAATCATCGCGCTCGCCTTCACGATGGCGCTGTTGTTCCCGATCATCTCCGCTTCGGACGACATGATGAATGCCGACCGGGCGCTCGAGGAGGTCCTGGCCGTCCTCGCGGCGTTCGCGATCGCATTCATCCTCATCGTCGTGGCGTGGCT
>DASXIH010000635.1:0-11401 GCA_036498125.1 Thermoanaerobaculia bacterium | reverse complement strand
CATGGACCAGAAAGATCACCGCGGCGATCGAGAGGACGCCGACGGCCGCCCTCCGCAGGTTCCTGTTCCGCCGCACTTCCGGTTCGATCGGACGATCCATGGCGGCTCGCTAAGGCGAACGCGGTGCCACGTATTGTGTTCGTGTTTTCAGCAACTTACGTCAACAGCCACGTTCGCTTCCGTACGGTACCGTTCGATTCCGGACACCCAACCGGGCTAGCATCCCGGTCATGCGTAAAGCGATCGTCTTTCTCGCCCTTGTCTGCACTCCGGTGCTCCTCGCGCAAAACGTCACGATCGGCACGCTGCCGCAGTCGGGGACGTCGGTGTTCACGGCGTCACCGCTGACGTTCGTCGACTTGACCCACCCCGCGAACGCGTCCGGCGCGATCAGCTCGGTCACGATCCGGTGGTCGATCAACGGCGGCGGCAGCTGCGCGAACGCGTTCAAGGTGAAGTTCATCCATCCGAATGTGACCGGCACCGCGTTTTCGGTCACGGAGCGCGGGCCGTTCACCGCGACGCAGGGCGACGTCACGGTGCAGCTCTCGCCGCCCGTCTCGGTCACGCCGGGCGATTACATCGGCGTCGCGGTCCTGCAACCGGTGAGCACCTGCGGCAGCCTGGCGTTCGCAACGTCGGATCCTTCGCAGCGGTACTGGCGCCAAACCGGCGACGTCGGCGCGTCCGGCGATTTCACCAACGGCACGTTCGCCTACGGCCTGACGCTTCCCGCCATCGGCAAGAGCGGGACGGAGTATCTGGCCGGAATCATCACGGCGGCCGGAGCGACGCAGGGCGTCGGCGCGTTCTTCCGCACCGCGGTGCAGATCACGAACGCCGACCCGGACTCGAACGCGATCGGACGTCTCGTCTACCACCCGCAAGGGCGTTCGGCGGCGACGAACGACTCGTCGGCGCAGTTCAACATTCCGCCAAACGGAACGCTGTCCTTCACCGACATCGTCACGCAGATGGGCCTCACCGGCCTCGGCTCGATGGACGTGATGATGACGCAAGGCCCGCTTCCGGCGATCACGACGCGCGTCTTCAGCGACAACGGCGCCGCCGGCACGCTCGGCTTCACCGAGGACACCATTCCGCCGGAGCTCGCACTCGGCAACGCACAGATCGCGTACCTGACGCTTCCGTCCGACCTGACGAATTTCCGCATGAACATCGGCGTGCGGTCGCTCGCGGACGGCGCGACGATTCACGCCACCTACATCGACGCAGGCGGCCACTCGGTCGTCTTCGTGCCTGCGAAGGTCTATCAGCCGAACTACTTCGAGCAGGTGACCGTCTCCGACTTCCTCGGCACGACCACCCTCGCTCCGAACGGCAGCATCCAGATCTACGTCACCGCCGGCAACGCGATCGTCTACGCCTCGACCACGGACAACCGCACGCAAGACAGCTCAATCAAATTCGCTGGGCGGTAATCGCTGCTCCGGGTTGTAATCCGGGGGGAGGGGCGCGCCGGCGGCGACGGGAACGCCGGGGCCGCGCAGGCGGCTGTGTTTGTAGCCGTACAGAAGGTAGACGACCATCCCGATCACGAGCCAGATTCCGAACCGGTACCACGACGTCGACGGGAGCTCGCGCGCGAGGATCAAGCACGACACGGCGCCAAGGATCGGCAAGAACCAGGTGCCGAACGGGACCCGGAACGGACGTTCGCGGTTTGGCTCGCGCACGCGCAAGATGACGATGCCGATACAGACGAGCATGAACGCGAAGAGCGTCCCGATGTTCGTCAGATCGACCATCTCGTCGAGCGAGGAGAAGAGCGCCGCGACACCGACGAAAACGCCGGTGATGATCGTCGAGACGTGCGGCGTCCGGAACTTCGGATGCACCTTGGCGAAGAACTTCGGCAGCAGCCCATCGCGCGACATCGCGAAGAAGATGCGCGGCTGGCCGAGCTGGAACACGAGCAGCACGGCCGTATGGGCGATCACCGACCCGAATGCGACGACCTTGACCATCCACCCCGGCATCGAGACGAACTTCATCGCGAGCGTGAGCGGCTCCGCCTGCTCGCTCGAGAGCGTCTTCACCAGCGCGCCGTACGGAATCAGCCCGGTGAAAATCGCCGCGATCGCGGCGTAGATGACCGTGCAGATGATGAGCGAGCCGATGATCCCGATCGGCATGTCGCGTTTCGGATTCTTCGCCTCTTCCGCCGTTGTCGAAACGGCGTCGAAGCCGATGTACGCGAAGAAGACGATTGACGCGCCGGTGAGCACGCCCTTGAAACCGTTTGGCGCGAAGGGGTGCCAGTTCTCCGGCTTCACGTACTTGATGCTGACGAATGCGAAGAAGCCGAGAACCACCAGCTTGATCGCGACCATCCAGAAATTGAAGCGGGCCGATTCGCGGACGCCCCACACCAGCACCAGCGTGATGAATGCGACGATGCCGATGGCGAGGACGTTGAAGATGATGGGGAAGCCGAAGATGTGCGGCGCGTTCGCCACGACCTCCGGCATGCGCGTCAGAGCGGTGTGGTAGTCGACCGTCAGCCACGTGGGAAGGTGGAAGGGCGAACCTTCGAGGAAAGTGTTGCAGTAGTTCGCCCACGAGATCGCGACAGCGACGTTGCCGATGGCGTATTCGATCAGGAGATCCCAGCCGATGATCCACGCCACCAGCTCGCCCAGCGTCGCGTACGAGTACGTGTACGCCGAGCCCGAGACCGGCACCATCGACGCGAACTCCGCGTAGCAGAGCGCCGTGAAGCCGCAGACGATCGCGGTCAGGACGAAGGGAACCATCAGCGCCGGTCCGGCGCCGAGGCGGTGCGCGTCGCCGGCCGCTGCCGTCCCGATCGTCGCGAAGATGCCCGCGCCGATGATCGCGCCAATCCCGAGCGCGATCAGGTTCCAGGGCCCCAGCACCTTCTTGAGCTGATGCCCCTCTTCCTTCGTCTCGGCCATGAGGTCGTCGAGCGACTTCGTGCGGAACAGTTCGCGAATACGCATGAGTGCGCGAATGATAACCGCGTCAAAGGCGGATATTCGGGTTGATCCTCGTCAGCGCGCGGATGAAGCCCGCCTTGTCGTCCGGTGAAACGAGAATCGTTTTCGGACCGTAACGGATCTCGAGACGGTCGAGGGAGAGGGCGGGCGACGAGGAAGGGTTGTGGGTGGGCGTGACCGACTCGATGTCGCGGATCGGGACGCGCCAGCGGAAAAAACCGCTCCGGATGATGAGGACGTCGCCGTCGATCGTGTAGTTCGTCTTCGTGAAGATCAGCGCCGCGGCGCCGGCTGCGAGCGCCACGATGAGCACGACCGGCATGGCCTTCGGATCGAGCCGCGTTCGGTACGCCACGAACGCAAGCGCGATCACCGGCACGAAGACGGCGACCAGCACGAGCCAGGCGTCCACCTTCGAGCGAAAGACCACGATCGATTCTAGCTACAATTCGCCCTTTCAAACCTGGAGGCCCGCATGTCCGCGATCGAGCAGCAGATCACCATGAAGTACCCGCCGGTGCAGAACTACATTGGAGGGGAGTTCGTCCCCGGGAGTGCGCGGGAGGAGCTCGACGTCACCAATCCTGCCGACGGGAGCGTGATCTCGCGCGTACCGCTGTCGGCGGCGGACGACGTCGATCGGGCGGTCGAGGCGGCGAAGCGGGCGTTTCCCGGCTGGTCGGGGATGCCGATCAAGGAACGGGCGCAGGTCTTCTACCGGTACAAGGCGCTGCTCGAGAAGAACATCGACTCGCTGGCGCAGCTGGTCACCGATGAAAACGGGAAGGTCGACAGCGAGGCGCGCGCCGAGGTGCTCAAATCGGCGGAGCTGACCGAGTTCGCCTGTTCCTTGCCGCAGATCACCGCCGGCGAAGTGCTGGAAGTCTCGCGCGGCGTCGAATGCCGCGTCGAACGATTCCCGGTCGGCATCGTCGCGTCGATCACCCCCTTCAACTTCCCGAACATGGTCCCGAACTGGACGATCCCGAACGCCATCGCCCTCGGCAACTGCATGATCCTCAAGCCGAGCGAGCAGGTCCCCATCAGCGCCGGCCGCATCGCCGAGCTGCTGCGCGAAGCAGGGCTGCCGGACGGCGTCCTGAACATCGTCCATGGCGGCCAGGCGACCGTGGAAGCCATCTGCGACCATCCGGAAATCGACGCGATCTCATTCGTCGGCTCGACGAAGGTCGCGAAGATCGTCTACCGCCGCGGCTCGGCCTCCTCGAACCTGAAGCGCGTCCTCGCCCTCGGCGGCGCGAAGAATCACCTCATCGTGATGCCGGATGCCGAACCCGACATGACGTCGTCGAACGTCGTCGCCTCGATGTCCGGCTGCGCGGGACAGCGCTGCATGGCGGCGTCCGTGATGATGGCCGTCGGCAACTCGCAGCACATCATCGACCGGATGGTCAGCGCCATGCGCGGGATGGTGCCGGGCGTCCACGTTGGCCCGGTCATCTCGGCGGCCGCGAAAGCGCGCATCGAGAGCTACATCACCGAGGCGGAGAAGATGGGGGCGAAGGTCCTCGTCGACGGCCGCGGCTACGTGGTGCACGGAAAAGAGGACGGCTACTACGTCGGGCCGACGCTGATCGACTTCGTCACGCCCGACATGAAGATCGCGCAGGAAGAGGTCTTCGGGCCGGTGATGGTCATCATCCGCGCCAAAGACGTCAACGAAGCGCTCGAGGTGCAGAAGCGGTCGCACTACGGCAACGCGGCGAGCGTCTTCACGGAGAGCGGCGGGGTCGCGCGGTACGTGATGGAGAACGCGAGCGCCGGCATGGTGGGCGTGAACGTCGGCGTCCCGGTGCCGCGCGAGCCGTTCGGTTTCGGCGGCTGGAACGAGTCGAAGTTCGGCGTCGGCGACATCACCGGCCGCGGCTCGATCGAGTTCTGGACGAAGTCGAAGAAGATGACGACGAAGTGGAACAAAGAAGCCGGCGTCAACTGGATGTCGTAACATCTCCTTTCCGAACGGATGACAGACAAGAAGACGTGGGGATCGACCGTCATGGGGTGGTTCGTCGTCAAGGACCAGCTCGAGGGCACCGGCGAGGGCGCAAGCGCGCCCGAGGACTACCAGCCGCCTAGCGGCGACGCCGGCGCCGCGAGCCAGCAGCCGCCGGTCGACGTCTTCAAGGCGCCCCCGCCCGCGGCGCCGGGGGGAAAGGTCGACTACGACCAGGTCTTCGAGGCGGCGGGCATCGACTCCGAGGAGCGCGGACGCGTCTCGAAGACGCTCGACCTCCTGACCTCCCTCCCGCCCGACACCGCCGACGCCGTGAAGAAGCAGATCGTCATGGCTTCGCTGCGGGCGTTCGGCGTCCCGATCGAGAAGATCATCGAGGCGGGCGCGCAGGAGCTGCAGGCGCTGGAGGCGTACATCCGCGCCGGAGCATCGGACACGGAGAAGGTAACAAGCGAGGCCGACCTACGTATCAAGCAATACGAGGACGAGATCGCAAAGCTGAAGACGGTGATGCAAGAGCGCGTCACGGAGCAGCAGGAAGTGATCCGCTCCTGCAACGAGAAGAAGCTCGAAGTGCAGAAGGTGCTCGAATTCTTCGGGCAGGAAGCGGTAGCCCGCGTGGTGCGCGACTCGCCGAAGCTGCACGAGCCGGCTCAGAACTGAGGAGAACATGGGACTGTTTTCAAGACTCGGAAATCTGTGGAAGGGTTTTCTCTCGCTCTGGATCGCGGACATCGAGAAGGACCATCCGGAGATCGCGTACGAGAACGCGATCAACTCGATGATCGAGAAGTACGCGAAGCTCAAGAGTGCCACCGCGGCGATCATCCGGCGCCGCGAGGAGCTGGACGACCGCTTCAAGAAGGCGCAGGCGGAGCAGGCGCAGACCGAGGCGGAGCTCAACACCGCCGTGGAAACGAATCAGGATGACCTCGCCGTCGTCCTCATTCAGAAAAAGAACACCCTCGCCGCCGAGCTCGCGGACTTGCAAACCGACATGCAGGCCGCGCACTCCGACGCCGACAGCGCGAAGACCTCCCTCTTGGGCGTGCAGTCCGAGATCAAGAAGCTGCAGGCGGAGCGCGACTCGATGCTGGCGAAGATGCAGTCGGCGCAGGCACGGCTCAAGATCCAGGAACAGCTCGACGGCCTCTCGGTCGACGACGAAGTGCGCGCGCTCGACAACGTCCGGACGCACATCAAGAACACCATCGCCGAGGCGAACCTCGGCAAAGAGCTGTCGGATTCGTCACTGGACTCCCGTCTCGCCGGGCTACGCAGCCAGGTCGGCGACGTTCAGGCGAAGCAGGAGCTCGCCGCTCTCAAGGCGCGGAAGGCCGCGCAGCAGCAAGGCCAGAAGACGATGTAGTTGGTTGGAGGCGATATGAAGCTCACTCCCTTCGCAAAATTTTTCATCACCGTCGTGATCCTGGCCGTGGTCGGGTATGCGGCGTGGCATTACAAGGCAACGGACATCCGCAAGTGGGCGACCGGCAGCGAGAAGGGGCAGCAGACCGGCTCGGCTCAGGTCACGAGCAACGACTTCAACGCGCTCAAGAACGCGCCCGCAGATCCGTCGCGCGACGCGTCGGTCACCGGCGTGAACAGCGTCAGCGTCAACGGCGGCAGGCTCAATCGGCCGCTCGTCGTCGCGATCAACACGTGGGCGGGCCACTCCCCCGGCATCGTCTTCAATCACGGCCTGGAGCCGAACGACGCCTCCAGCTACAAACAGAAGTTCAATCTCGACGTGAAGTTCGTGCTCATCGAGGACCCGGCCGCGAAGCTCGCCGCGTTCCGCAAAGGCGACGTCGACATCATGTGGAACACGGTCGACAACTGGGCGCGCGAGGCCTCGGTGCTCGCCGAAAACAACCAGCACGCCCGCTCGATCATCATGCAGGACTGGTCCCGCGGCGGCGACGGCATCGTCTCGCTGGCCTCGATCAATTCCATCGAGCAGCTCAAAGGGCACAAGGTCGCCTGCACGCAGTTCACCCCGTCACACTTCCTGCTCCTGTATCTCCTGTCGCAGTCGGGACTGAGTGCCGACGACCGCGCCGGCGTCGAGAAGAACATCATCTTCACGCAGGACGCGCCGGCGGCCGCCGCAATGTTCAAGGCGAAACAGGTCGACGCCGCCGTCACTTGGGAGCCCGATCTCTCCGGCGCCGTCACGGCGCGCGGCGACGAGGCGCACGTCCTCGTCTCCACCACCGCGGCGACGAACATCATCGCCGACACGCTCTGCGCCCGGCAGGACCTCATCGACAAGGCGCCGGAAACCGTCCGCGACTTCGTTCACGGCTGGCTGGAAGGGATCGAGATGATGAAGGGCGATCCCGCCGGCGCGTATGCCATCGTCGGCAAGGCGCTCAAGCTCGATACCGACACGGTCTCCGGCATGCTCTCCGGCCTGAAGCTGACGCCGTACGCCGACAACGCACAGTTCTACGGCCTCTCCGGCGGCAAGGCGCACTACGAGACGCTGTTCGACACCGCGTTCGTGATCTGGCGCAAGAAGGGCCTCGTCACCCGTTCCGTCGAAGCGAAGGATTGGGCCGACACGCGGTTCCTCCAGGCGCTGGCCTCGGACTACGCCACGCAGAAGGTCGAAGAGCCGAAGATGGCGGCGAAGGAGCCGGGGAAGAACGACCGCGCCATCATCAACAAGCAGATCGAGATCCACTTCACGCCGGGCTCCGACGAGATCATGCCCGGCTCGTTCTTCGTCCTCGACTCCCTCGGCGACACGATGACTTCGTTCGGCAATACCTACCTGCGCGTCGAGGGAAACACCGACGCCACCGGCTCGCCGACCAAGAACATGACGCTCTCCGAGCGCCGCGCCCTGGCGGTGAAGAACTATGTCGTGAAGACGTTCCCGAATATCGATGCCAACCGGTTCCAGACCATCGGCCGCGGCTCGGCGAATCCGGTCGCCGACAACGCGACGGAAGCCGGGCGCCAGTTGAACCGCCGGACCGAGATCAAGGTCGTTTTGAGCACGCAATGACGGCGCGCCTCTGAGCATGGCCGTCCGCCACAAGAACTCCATCTGGTCGATCCGCCAGCCCGTCCCGCGCGGGCTGGCGACGGCGCTGGCATTCGTGATGCCGGCGATCGTCCTCGCCGCCTGGTGCGCGGTCAGCTATGGCCATCTGGCGCCGTCCGATTTTCTCCCCTCGCCGACGGAGGTCATCCGCGGCACGCTGCAGCTCTTCATCCAGTACGACCTCCTCACCGCGGTGTGGGTGTCGACGCGGCGGATCCTCTTCGCCTTCCTCCTCGCGGCTGGTTGCGCACTGCCGCTCGGAGTGCTGATGGGAGCGTTCACGCCGATCCACAACATCTTCGAGCCGATCATGGCGCCGCTGCGCTACATGCCGATCTCGGCGTTCATCCCGCTGCTGATCCTCTGGTTCGGGATTTACGAGTCGGAGAAGATCGCCTTCCTGTTCCTCGGCGTCTTCGTCTACCTGCTGCCGGTGGTCGTGTCGGCGATCCGCGTCGTGCCCGAGGAACTGGTGCAGACGGCGCTGACGCTCGGCGCGTCGCGATGGCAGGTCATCCGCACCGTTCTCCTGCCGGCAGCGCTGCCGGAGATCTTCGACTCGTTCCGCGTCATGAACGCCATCTCGTGGACGTACGTCATCCTCGCGGAGGCGGTGAATCCGGAGCACGGCCTCGGCTACATGGTCGAGCTGGCACGGACGCACCAGAAAGCCTCCTGGTCATTCGCCGGGCTGATCGTGATCGGCGGCATCGGTCTGATCACCGACCAGGTCATTCACGCCATCTCCCCCGTGCTGTTCAAGTGGAAGGAAGCCGAGTAATGGCCGGCGAGAAACCCGAGCTGCAGCCGCAGGCAGGCGAAGCGGGGACGGTCGCCGTCACCGTCGGGGAGGGCAAGCACGTCAAGCCGACTTACGTTTCCGAGAAGTCGGCTTCGGCGCGGCTGAGCATCAACGACCTCGGCGTCACCTACATCGGCCGCGACGGTCATCAGACCGAGGCGGTGCGCGAGGTGACGCTCGACATCGTCGACAAGCCGGGGGTCGGCGAGATCGTCGTCTTCCTCGGTCCCTCGGGCTGCGGCAAGTCGACGATCCTCAAAGCGGTCGCCGGACTCCTCGTGCCGACGCGCGGCGAAATCCTCCTCGACGGCGTTCCGGTCGATGGGGTCGGCCGCGACCGCGGCATGGTCTTCCAGGCGTACACCTCGTTCGGGTGGCTCACGGTACGCGAGAACGTCGAATACGGCCTGCGGTTGCAGGGCATCGCGAGCGGCGAGCGGGACAAGCGATCGAAGAAGTATCTCGAAGCGGTCGGTCTCGCCGACTTCGCCGACCGCTATCCGAAAGACCTTTCCGGCGGCATGAACCAGCGGGTGGCAATCGCCCGGACGCTGATCAACAAGCCGAAACTGGTGCTGATGGACGAGCCGTTCGGCGCCCTCGACCCGCAGACGCGCTGGGGGATGCAGAGCCTCCTGCTCGACGTCTCGCGCACCGAGGACAACACCATCCTCTTCGTGACGCACGACGTGTCCGAAGCCGTCTACCTCGCCGACACGATCTACATCATGGCGCCGCGGCCGACCACGATCCTTCATCGCGTCGACGTCCCCTTCTTCGAGAATCGCGACATGGCGCTGAAGTCGTCGAAGGAATTCCGCAACGTCGAGAAGCAACTGCTCGACTTTCTCTACGCTCCCGGCTCCTAAAATACGACCGTGCCCGACCCGCCGAAGAAACCACCGGCGCCCGCGCCGAACCCGCAGGCGCAGCTCAACCGCGCCATCCGCGAGACCGCCACCGACATGGCGAAGAACGCGGTGTTCGAAAAGCGCCCGTATCTGAAGTTGGCGTTCGCGAACCCGTACAACCTCTCGCTGCTGCTCGGCGGCGTCACGGCGTCGCTGCTCACCGGCAATCCGATCCCCGGCCTGATGGCCCTCGGCGGCGAGGCGCTCTGGCTGCTGCATGGCTCGGACTCGAAGACCTTGCGCCGCATCCTCTGGGACCCGCGGCTGGAAAAGGTCCGGCTGGCCCTCGAGGAACAGGACCGCGCCGAGAAGATGAAGAACCTCCCTGACGCGGAGCAGGCCCGCGTACGAGGGCTGGTCGATCGCGAGCAGGAGATCAACAAACTGGCGGCGCAGAATCCGTCGTTCACCGGCGACCTCCTTCGTACGGAGCTGGTGAAGACGCACAAGCTCGTCGAGTCGTTCCTGGAGATGGCGCTGACGGTGAACCGCTACGAGAGCTACCTCGGCAGCGTCGATCCGAAAGCGCTCGAACGCGACCGCGACCGGTGGCACGACCGCGCCGCGGCGGAGCAGTCGAGCCAGGCGGAGCGCGACATCGCGCAGAAGAACTTCGCGGTGATCCAGAAGCGCGTCGAGCGCGTTCACGAGATCAGCCGCTACCTCGGCGTGGCACGCGCCCAGCTCGACCTGATCGAGAACTCGTTCCAGCTCATCGCCGACCAGATCGTCACCATGCAGTCGCCCAACGAGCTCTCCGGACAGCTCGACGACCTCCTCGACGGCGTCGACTCCATCCGCCAGACCGCCATCGATACCGAGAAGCTGCTGAACAACACGGAGAGCGTGTGAACCGCATCCTTCCCAACTGGGCCACCGAGCTGCGCCAGCGCTATCTCCGCGGCGAAGCGTCGATCTTCATCCTGCACGGCAACGTCTACGACGCCGTCCTGAGCGACGGGCGCGTCGTCACGCTGAGCGAGTTCCTCGGGCAAGTGCTGCTCGAACAATCGAAACAGACCATCGCCGTCTACAACGTTGCGACCGGCGTCCGGTTCATCAAACGCGAGGCCGGACTTTGCGTCGACGAGGCGCTGCTCTCCCAGGACAAGCCGCGCATCCTGATGGCGCTCGAGAAGATGCTGACCGACGGCGCGGATTCGGCGGTCATTCTCGAATACGCCGAGGCCATCTCGCCGGCTGGCGATTCCAACTTCCAGAGCGAGGGCGATCGCGCCGCCATCGTGACCCTGCACCGCTGGTCGTTCCTCGAAGGAATCGAGAAGAGCGACAACGTCGTAATCCTCATCGCCGAGAACCTGACGGAGCTAGCACCGAAGCTGGTCGCCAATCCGAAGATCGCGGTCGTCGAGGTTCCGATGCCGGACGAGGGCGAGCGTCAGGCGGCAGTGCGCATCGCGAACAAGGAGCTCGACGAGAAACAGGTCGCGCAGTACGCGGAGATCACGGCTGGGCTCAAGACGATCCAGATCATCTCGATCCTGACGCCGGCCCCTGCCACCGACCAGGACCCCGGCGACCGCGATGGGTTCCTCCGGATCGCCCAACGCAAGCGCGAGATCCTGGAGCGCGAGTGCTTCGACCTCGTCGAGTTCGTCCAGCCCGAACACGGGTTCGAGGTCGTCGGCGGCATGGACGAGGTGAAGAAGGATCTCC
>DASXIH010000634.1:0-3399 GCA_036498125.1 Thermoanaerobaculia bacterium | reverse complement strand
ATTTCGCCGTACGTCATCGAGAAGATCGGACCGTCGCACGCGCGTGCGCTTTTTCTCACCGGCGAAAGGTTCGACGCCGAACGCGCGTTGCGGATCGGCCTGGTCCATCGTCTCGTCGACGATGAAGCGGCTCTCGATGCGGCCCTCTCCGACACCCTCGCGCAGCTTGCGACGTCGGGCCCCGAGGCAGTGAAAGCGTGCAAGAAACTCGTCGCGTACGTGTCGGCGAACGAGCTGGCCGAGAACATCCCGTACACGATCGAGGCAATCGCCGAGCGTCGCGTGAGCGAAGAGGGTCAGGGTGGGATGCAGGCGTTCCTGAAAAAGGCGAAAGCACCGTGGACCGCGTAATCGTTCCGAATCGCGGCGAGATTGCGGTCCGCATCGCGCGGGGGTGTCGCGAGATGGGGATCACGTCGATCCTCGCATACTCCGATCTCGACGACATCTCGTTCACTCGCCGCTTCTTCGACGAAGCGGTCTCGCTCGGCGAGTCGTATCTCGACGTCCCGAAGGTCATCGACGCCGCGCGCCGTGCGCGTGCCGATGCGCTTCATCCCGGATACGGGTTCCTCTCGGAACGCGCCGAGCTGGCCGCTGCGTGTGAGGAGAGCGGGATTACGTTCATCGGCCCGAAGTCGTCGTCGATCGCCGCGATGGGATCGAAGGCGGAGTCGCGTCACCTGATGCATCGCCTCGGCGTGCCGGTCGTTCCCGGTTACGATGGCGACGATCAGTCGTTCGAAACGCTCGCCGCCGAGGGAACGCGAATCGGCTTTCCGCTGCTCGTGAAAGCGAGTGCGGGAGGGGGCGGCAAGGGGATGAAGATCGTTCGAAGCCGCGACGAGTTGCAGCCGCAGATCGAGTCGGCGCGGCGCGAAGCGATCAAGGCCTTTGGCGACGGACGGCTTCTGCTCGAGCGGTACGTCGAGGAGCCGCGGCACGTCGAGTTTCAGATTTTCGGCGACGGCCGGGGGAACGTACTACACCTCTTCGAGCGCGACTGCTCGATCCAGCGGCGGCATCAGAAGGTGGTCGAGGAGTCGCCCGCTCCGCGCTATGGCGACGAGTTGCGGAAGCGGATGGCGGAGGCGGCAATCGCGGCTGCGCGCGGCGTCGACTATCGGAACGCCGGCACGGTCGAGTTCATCGTCACGCCTGACGGCGAGTTCTTTTTCCTCGAGATGAATACGCGTCTGCAGGTCGAGCATCCCGTGACGGAGCTGGTCACGGGCGTCGATCTCGTTCGAGCGCAGATCGAGGTGGCGCGCGGGAATGGCTTACCGTGGACGCAGGAGCAACTCGCGCAGCGCGGCCATGCGATCGAGGTGCGCGTCTACGCCGAGGATCCCGACGACCGGTTCCTCCCGCAAAGCGGAACCATCGCGGTCTATCGTGAGCCCTCCGGGCCGGGTATCCGTGTCGATGCCGGTGTGACCGAGGGCAGCACGATCGGTGTCAAATTCGACCCGATGCTCGCTAAGCTGATCGCCTACGGCGAGACGCGCGACGCTGCCATTGACCGCCTCGATCGTGCATTGCGCGACTACGTCATCCTCGGCACAAAGACGAACGTCTCCTGGCTCCGCCGCGTCGTCACCCATCCCGCGTTCCGCGATGGCCGCGTCTCGACGCGTTTCCTCGAGGATCACGACCTCACGCGCAGTGGTCCCGAATACGTGCCGGACATCGCCACCGCGATCGCTGCCCGCGCCCGCCGCCCCGAGGGACGGGTGGTGGCCGGCGCACCGTCAGTGCCGAGTGTGTGGGATGCGCTGGGCGGGTGGCGGCGGTAGCGCGCTACGCGTCGTGGTCTCGACGAGCGGCTGACTCAATTTGGGCGAGGCGTTCTTGCGTAGCGTCCATGCGCGCCCGAAGTTCGCGGACCTCTTCTAGGACTTGCGCGTAGGAGAGCCGATTTTCACGGAAATCGCTTTCCAACTTTGAAACGCTGCTTTCCAGTCGCGTCATAGTCTCCTCGACGCGCAGGAGTGCGCCTCGCATCGAGTAGTGCTCAGCAGTGAGGGAGTCGAGTTGTTTCGAATGCACATCGAGGATCGTCAAAATCCGATCGGTGTTGCTAGCGACCTTCGCCTCGAGTGCTCTTCTACCGTCAATCGTTTCGTCGAGCAATCGACTGAGCGTGTTGCGTATGTCCTCGTCCACTCCTGTCATTCTACCTCGGTACTTTTTCCCAGCGCCTCCGGTGCGCGGACGCGGCCGGCGATGCCGCAGAGGATCACCAGGGTGACGACGTAGGGGATGGCGAGCAGGAGATGGAACTGGATCCCTTGGTTGGCGGCCTGCATCGCGTACTGCAGAGCGGCGGCGCCGCCGAAGAGGGCCGTGCCGAGGATGATGCCTTTCACCTTCCAGCGTCCGAAGATCACGATCGAAAGCGCTATGTAGCCGCGGCCGGCGGTCATGTTCTCGGCGAAGCCGCTCGATAGGGCGAGGGCGAGATCGGCGCCGGCGATGCCGACCAGCACGGCCTCGATTGCGAGTGCCGCCCAACGATGCCGCGCCACGCTGAAGTTTGCGGCGCGGACCGCTTCCGGATTCTCGCCGCATGCACGTAGGCGGAGTCCGAACGGCGTTGACCACAGCACCCACGCCAGCGCCAGCGGAACAGCGATCCATGCGAAAAGCGGGATCGCGTAGCTCTCGATGTGCGGCACGGCGCGCGTGAAGGTGTCGTTCAGCTCGCGGTAGACGAAGCCGGTGATGCCGAGGGCGAGAAGGTTGATCGCCGTGCCGGTGACGATCTGATCGGCCCGCAGATGAATCGAAAACGCCCCGAAGATGAGCGCGATGAGCGTGGCGCCGGCAATCCCGCCGACGATCCCTCCGGCGACGCCTCCCGTCAGTTGCGCCGCATAGACCGCGGTCATCGACGCAACGAGCATCATCCCTTCGATGCCGAGGTTGATCATTCCTGCGCGTTCGGCGATCAGTTCTCCTTCGACGGCGAGCAACAGCGGAACCGACGCGATGAGGGCCAGCTCAATCACGCGCGCGCACGCTCCCGAACATGATGAGAACGAGGATGACGAGCGCCTGGCCGAAGGTCGCGACGGCCGATGAGATGTTCGCCGCGCGTTGCAACTCGCCGGCTCCCGTGACGAGCGCTCCGAAGAAGACCGCCGACGCAATCGTCGCCAGTGGATGGAGCTGCGCCAGGAGTGCAACGGCGATCCCGGAGTAACCGTACCCCGCCGCGAAGCGCTCGAAGAGACGATGGGTGACGCCGAGCAACTCGATCCCGCCGGCCAGTCCGGCGGCCGCGCCGGAGAAGGCGAGGGCGCGGACGATCTGCGCATTCACGTTCACTCCCGCGGTCCGCGCGGCGTTCGCGTTGTACCCGGTGGCGCGGAGCCGCAGCCCCTCCTTCGTCCGATA
>DASXIH010000633.1:0-9631 GCA_036498125.1 Thermoanaerobaculia bacterium | reverse complement strand
GGTGGCAACGACGCCGTAGGGCGCTTTGCCGCTGACGATGGTGATGTTGCCTTCGCCGGCGGAGGCGAAGGCGAGGTGTTTCTCGGGGTCGTAGGCGGCGCCGTCGACGCCGGCGCCGATGGGCGGGGTCGCCAACGTTTTGCCCGACTCGGTGTCGACGACGGCGAACGTCTTCGACTCGCTGCAGGTGGCGAAGAGGTGGTGGTCCTTGACGTCGAGCGCGAGGCCGCTCGGCTCTTCGCAGTGGTCGACCTTCCACGTCGCGACGACGGCGAGGGTCTTCAGATCGATTGCGGAGATCTCAGCCTTGTCTTCGATGTTCACGTAGACGCGCTTGCCGTCGGTCTGCGGAAACTCCGGCTTGCCGTCGAGCGCGATCGTGGCGAGGACTTTCCCGTCCGTCGCGTCGAAGACCGTCGAGTTCTTGCCGCGGCCGTTGAACGTGAAGACTTTCTTCGCGTGATAGAGGATGGCGTCAGGGTTGTCGCCCGTCGCCTTCCATTCGGCGATCTTCGAATTGGTCTTCAGATCGAACACCGTGACCATGCCGCTGCGGCCGTTCGAGATGAAGCCGCGATTCAGCTCCGGCGCGAGCGCGATGCCATGCACGCCGGAGAGTCCCGTGATGGTTCCGACGTGGCCGCCGGTCTTCTCATCCAGCACGTCGACTTCGGTGCCGTGCGAGACGTAGAGATGGTGGGTCGCCGCGTCGGAGGTCAGGTAATCCCAGCCGCCTTCGCCGCCGACCGGGATCTCGCGGACGACGTGGTACGACTCAGCGGCCATCGCCGGCAGGATTGCCGGCGACACACAAAGCAGCAATATCAGGCATGCGTTTTTCATCGAGCCCTCCAGTCTCACGATAACTCAACTGCAGGAGGAGTTTGGACATGCATTCATGCCGCGCGGCGGTCGTCTCTCTTTCTCTCCTTCTTCTTCCGACCGCAAGCCACGCAGCGACGTTCACCTACTCGACGGGCGCACCCGACTTCCAGATGGCGACCGCATCGCACCCGACTGGGGCCGCGATCGAGGTCGAGACGGCGGACGACTTCACGACGACCGGCTGCACCACGATCACGAATGCGACATTCTTCGGTCTCCTGCCGAGCGCCGCCCCTCTCAGCTCGATCACCAGCGTCGGCGTCGAGATCTACCGCATCTTTCCGCTCGACTCGACGAACCCGCCGAGCGGCCAATCGCCGACCCGCAACAACTCCCCTTCCGACGTCGCGTTCGACTCCCGCGACAGTCTCGCCAGCCAGCTCACGTTCACGCCGGCAGTGATCGCGCCGAGCGCCACGGCACTGAATACAGTCGTCACCGGCATTCATCCGTTTCCGAACCAGACGACCGGCGGAGATGGCGCGTTCAGCGGCGAAGAGGTGCAGATCAACGTCATCTTCACGACGCCGTTCGCGCTGCCCGCCGGCCACTACTTCATCGTCCCGCAGGTCGCCCTGACGTCCGGCAACTTCCTCTGGCTGTCGGCTCCGAAACCAAACCCTGCTCCTGCCGACCTGCAGTCATGGATTCGCAACGCGGCGCTGGCGCCCGACTGGCTGCGCATCGGCACCGACATCGTCGGCGGCGCCACCCCTCCGCAGTTCAATGCGGCGTTCTCGCTCAGCGGCACGACGTCGGCGATCACGGTGAACGCGAACAACGGCAGCCCGCTGACGGATGCTCAGGGACTACCGACGTCGACGACGTTCACCGGCAGCGGCGGCACCGGTCCCTACACGTTCACGGAGACCGGCGCGTTGCCGGCGGGCGTCACGCTGACATCGGCGGGCGTGCTCTCAGGCACTCCGCAGGCGATGGGAACGTTTCCGATCACCGTGACGGCGACGGACAGCAACGGCTGCACCGGAACGCTCGACTTCACGCTGAACGTGATCGCTCCCGTTCCGGTGCTCGACGTCCGGCTGCTGGTGCTGCTCGCCGCGATGCTGTCGGCGATCGCGCTCCGTGCTCTCGTCCGCTGACGACGCGTCAGTGAGCCGGCGACACCACCACGATGTCGCTCGATACGCTGCCGCCGCCGTGCGCGAGATAGACGTTCCCGTTCTTCGCGACCGCCGGATTCCGCGCGCCGGCGACCGTCGGCACGGTCGCGACGAGGGAGAGGTGCCCGGACGAATCGACTTTCGCGATGGTCAGCTTCGCGTCGCGCGCCGCGCCGACGTACGCCATGCCCTCCGCGTAGTCGAAGTCGTCGACGCCATTTCCGGTGTCAATCGACGACAGGATCGCGCCTTCGCCGCCGGCATTGAGCACTTCGAGCTTGGCGCTGCACGCCACGAAGAGGTGTCCCGCCTTCTCGTCGATGCGCAAGCCGTGCGGACCGTCTTCGCCGCAAGCCGGGTTCCATGTCGCGACGGTCTTGTGCGAGGTGAGGTCGATCGCGAGCGTGCGGTCCTTGTCCTCGAGGTTCGTGTAGAAGCGATGCCGCTTCGCGTCGACGGCGAAGCCTTCCGGGTTCCCCTCGAACGTCAGCGTCTCTTTCTGCTTGAGCGTCGTTGCGTCGAGGATGCGGATGCTCTTGTCGCGGGGCGTCGTGACCCACACTTCTTTGGTCGCGCCGACGTACGCGAGGCCGTCGGGCATCGACGGGAGCACTTCGCACTTCCCGCGCTCGAGCGTCTTCGGGTCGACCGCGCAGACGCTGCTGTCGCCGCGGTTGCCGATGTAGACCTTCCCGCCGCCGAACGTGACCGAGCTCGGGCCGAGCATGCGCTTCCGGTCGCGCACCGTCATCTCTTTCGTCGGAAAGCCGGTGACCTGCCGGATTTTCCCACTGGCAGCGTCGATGACGTAGACCGTCCCGTTGTTGCCGGGCACCCAGATCGAGTCTGTGGCCGGCTCGAAGCCGATGTAGTCCATCGCGATGCCGGCCGGCGTGCCGCCGGGCAATGGCACCGTGCGAACGGTGTAGTCGGCCGCGAACAACGGCAGCGAAAGCGCGAAAAGGGCTACGAACGGGACACGGCGAATCGTCTTCATGGCGATACCGTAACGGCGCGCGCCTAAACCCGCGATGAACGCGGCAGCGCGCCGACGAAGACGCTGCCGCCGGAGCCGGACTCTTCCAGCCACAGCGCGCCCCCGTGGACTTCGGCGATCCAGCGGGCGATCGGCAGGCCGAGGCCGGCGCCGCTGCCGGTGCGTGCCGGGTCGACCCGGAAGAAACGCTCGAAGATCTGCTCGCGGAGCTCGGACGGAACACCGCCGCCCTGATCCTGCACTTCGATCCGCGCGACGTTGCCGTCGACGGCGCAGCGCAGGCGGACTTCGCCGCCGGGCTCCGTGTGACGGATGGCGTTCTCGAGCAGATTTCCGATCATCCGCTGCAGCAGATCTTCGTCTCCGTCGATGAGCAGCTCCTCCTCGCAATCGGCGACCAGCACGACGCCGCGCTCGGCGGCGACGGTCTTGTAGGCGCGCGCGGTCTGGGAGACGAGATCGCCGGCGTACAGCGGCTCACGCCGGACGGGGATGTCGCCCGCGTCGCTGCGGGCGAGCAGGAAGAGATCGCGGACGATGCGCGTGAGGCGGCGCACGGTGCGGTGCATCACCTCGAGACTCTCGCGATAGTCGGCCGCGTTCCGGTCTTCGCGCGAGAGCGTCACGTCGAGCTCGCCCTGGAGAATGGCGACCGGAGTCCGCAGCTCGTGCGAGGCGTCGGCCATGAAGCGGCGCTGCTCGGCGAACGACCGCGCCACGGGTTCCAGGTTCTTGCGCGCCAGGAAGTAGCCGCCGAGCGCCGCGATGAGGAGCGCGATCGGTGCGGTCGCGAGCATGGCGGTGCGAAGCAGCTCGAGCGTCTCGTTCTGCGCGGCGAGCGATTGCGCCACGGCGATGACGAACGACTGCGCGCCGTGCTGCACCGGCGCGAGATCGAGCCGCGACGCGCCGCCCGAGACGGTCGACAACCCATACTGATGTGCCTTCGTGAGACGGCGCAGCACTTCACGGTCCAGCGATCGCGCGACCGGCGTTTGATGACCTGCAAAGGGACTTCCGTCGGGAAGGAGCAGGACGATGCCGCGGCCGTTGTCATGGAACTCGGCGAGCAGCTCGTTTGCCGGGTGGAGGCGCAGCATCCCCTCCCCTTCGTCGATTTCGTCGCGCAGGGCGGAGAGAAAGTTCCGCGTCGTCGAGGCGAGCGCGGCGTCGTTCGATTTCTGGATCTGCTTCTTCGCGACGACGTACGTGACCCCGTCCGTCGCCAGCAGCGCGATCGCCAGCAGCAACGCGTACCAGGCGGTCAGCCGCACGCGAATCGACTGGAGGGTCACCGCACCTCCACGATGTATCCGGCACCGCGAAGGGTGTGGATCAGCGCCGGACCGCGCCCGCGGTCGACGATGCGGCGAAGACGGCCGATGTAGACCTCGATCAGGTTCGAGAAGGGATCGAACTCCTCGTTCCAGACGTGCTCCGCGATCTCCTCGCGTCCGATCACCCGGCCGGCATTCACGGCGAGGTATTCGAGCAGTGCGTACTCTTTCGTCGTCAGCGTCAGCTCCTCGTCACCGCGCCGGACGCGGTGCGCCAGCGTGTCGATGCAGAGATCGGCGATCTCGATGCGAGCCGCGTGCGGCGCCCCGCGGCGGCGCACCAGCGCCCGCAAGCGCGCGAGCAGCTCCGCGAACTCGAACGGCTTGACGAGGTAGTCGTCCGCGCCCGCGTCGAGACCTTCGACCCGGTCGCGGACCGCATCGCGTGCCGTCAGCATCAGGATGGGAGTGTTGATCCCCTCCCGGCGCAACGAACGGCAGACCTCCAAGCCATCGGGAGCCGGAATCATCACGTCGAGGACGATCGCGTCGTACGGCGCCGTCATCGCATGTTCGAGGGCCTTCGCGCCGGTCGTCACCGCATCGACGGCATACGCCTGCTCGCCGAGTCCGCGGGTAATGAACCGGGCCATGTCCGGATCGTCTTCGACCACCAGAACGCGCACGGCTCCATCGTAGTTCTGATGGCGTGTGTTCTGCTTCGCGTTCCTTCATGACGAAATCTCTTGCCTGCGCCCTCGCCATGGCCGCGGTGCTCTCGGCGGCCGCACAGCAGCCCCAACTGCCGCCTCAGCAGGCGCCCCCATCGCTCTCAGCCGTGCGGCGCGTGTTCGTCGTGGTCCTCGAAAACGAGGACGAACGAGCGGCAATCCGGCAGGGGTTTCTGGGCCAGCTCGCGTCGCGCGGCGCGTTGCTGAAGAACTATCACGCCATCACACACCCTTCGCAGCCGAACTACGTCGCCCTCGTGGCCGGCGACACGCTCGGCGTACGGAGCGATCGTCTCGTGACGCTCAATGCGACGCACCTCGGCGATCTTCTCGACGCCCGCAAGATCAGCTGGAAGGCCTACGCCGAGGACTATCCCGGCGGCTGCTACCTCGGCGCGTCGCGCGGCAACTACGCGCGGAAACACGTCCCGTTCCTCGATTTCGTCGATGTGCAGTCGGACCCGCGGCGCTGTGCAGAGCATGTGGTCGATGCGCGCGAGCTCGACGCCGACATCGCGCACCGCGACCTGCCGCAGTTCTCCTTTTATGTTCCCAACCTCCAGCACGACGGCCACGACACGAACGTGAGGGTTGCGGATGCATGGCTTCGCACCCGGTTCGAAACGCTCATGACCGACCCGCGATTCATCGACGGGACGCTGTTCGTCGTCGTCTTTGACGAAGCGCGGCTGTTCGGCCCCAACATCGTCTATTGCGTGCTCGTCGGCGCAGGGATCCATCCCGGCGTCGTGTCCCAGACGCGGTACGACGATTACGACCTTCTGCGGACATTCGAGGAGATCTTTCACGCCGGGACGCTCGGACGTCACGACGCGACCGCATCGATCATTCGTGGCATCTGGCTGCAGTAGTCAGGGTGAGTTCATGCGCCGTTTAGGCGCGTCTTGTGAAACTCCCCCGCCGCATGCTGCTCTTGTTCGTTGCCATGCAAGCCGTTGCCGCTCCGCAGCCGCTGTCGCTCGCGGATGCGTCCAGCCGCGCGCTGCAGCAGGCTTCGGCGTACCAGGAGGCGGTCGCGGACGAGCAGATCGCGGCGCTGGACGTGACGCAGGCGCACGCCGCGCTGCTGCCGAAGGTCCGCAACTCGACGACCGTGACGTACAACAAGCCGCTCACGGCGCACTCCACCGACCCGTCGTTCATCGCGGAGAACGCGTCGCGCGAATACCAGTCGGTCGTCGGCGTCGAAGGGTCGTACGACTTCGGCTTGCGCGCGGCGGTCCGCCGGAGCCGCGAGCTGCTGGCAGCGGCGCATGCCGGAACGGAAGTGACCCGCCGCGAGCTGCTGCGCTCCCTCCGCGAGTCCTACTTCGGGCTGGCGCTGGCGACCGCGAAAGTCCGGGCGGCCGAAGAGTCGCTGAAGGCCGCGGAAGAATTCGAGAAAGTCACGGCGCTGCAACATGAGTACGGTGAAGCGCCCGACGTCGACGTCGTCCGTGCGCGGCTGCAAACGGCGCAGAGACGCGACGACCTCGAGCAGGCGCGCGTCCAGGAAATCATCGCCGGCGCAACGTTGCGTGTTCTCGTCGGCTATCAGCCGGCGGAGTCGCTCAGCGTCTCGGAGCTGACCGCGGAGCCGTCGATGGCGGCGATCGAGCCGCTCACGCCCGTCTCGATCCTGCAGCGGCCGCAGCTCGCACAGGCTGCAGCGCAGCAGCGGGCCGCGCAGGAGGACATCGCCGTCGCGCGCGCGGAGCGGCTGCCGTCGCTCACGTATTCGGCGGACGAAGGCTTCGACTCCCCGTCGCTGCGTCCGGAGGAGATCCGTCAGCATGAGGGCTATCTCCTCACGGCGAACCTGCGCATCCCGATCTTCGACTGGGGCGCGTCGCGCGCGCGTCAGCGGCAGGCGGAGATCCGGGCGGAGTCCGCGGCGCGACAGCTCACGCTGGCGCAGCGCGACGTCGAGCAGCAGGACCTCCGCGCACGCGAGGAAGCCGGCTCCGCGATCCGCCGTGCGGCCAACGCCCGCGGCGCCGTGGCCGACGCGCAGCGGAACGTCGACATCTCGATCAGCCGATACCGGGCCGGCGAAGCTCCGATCCTCGAAGTGACCGACGCATTGACGACGCTGGCGCAGCAGCGGCTCAACTTGCAGCAGGCGCTCTTCGACTTCGAAGTCGCCCGCGCGCAACTGCAGGAGGCCGCCGGCCGATGAGACGATCCATATTGTTTGTACTGCTGGTCGTTTCCGCGGCCTGTCACCGCGGCGCTTCGGAAGAGGAGGCATCGGGAGAGGCCGCGGTCGTCAGCGTGAAAGTCGCGAAGGCGCAGATCGGCAGCATTGCGCAGCCGATCGAGCTGGTGGGAACGATCAGTACCGCCCGCGAGGCGACGGTCAGCTCGAAGATCAGCGGCCAGCTCGCGGAGATGCCGCTGTTGAAGAACCGGAACGTTCGCGCCGGCGAGCTGCTCGCGCGGGTCGAAGCACGCGACGTCTCCGCACAACGCGGCGAAGCGGCGGCGGCAGTCACCACGGCGAAGGACGCCATCGCGCCGGCCGAGGCGACGCTGGAGAATGCGCGCCGGACGTACGAACGGCGGCAGGGGCTGTACGCAAAGGGCGGCATCTCGAAGAAAGACCTGGAAGCGTCGCAGCTCGATGTCTCGAACGCCGAGGGGGGAGTGAAGGCGGCGAACAGCAAGGTGTCGGAGGCGGTCCATCACCTCGCCTCCTTCGATGCGCAGCTCAGCTACGCCGAGGTTCGCGCGCCGTTCGACGGCGTCGTCACCGACCAATTCGCGTACCAGGGCGACTTCGCCACCGCCGGGAACAAGCTCCTGACCATGGCCGACGTCTCGACGCTCATCGTCAAGGCACCGGTCTCCGACGAGGTGGCGGCGCGCGTCCGCGCCGGCGACATGGCCACCATCACGCCGGATGACCTCCCCGGAATCACGCTGCAGGCGCCGGTCACGCTCGTCGGCCGCTCCGCCGATCCGCAGAGCCGCGCGGTGGAGATCTGGGTGACGCTGCAGAATCCGAACGGCCGCCTTCGTCCGAACGCCGCGGCGCGGGTGACCATCGCCAGCAGCGCCACACCGAACGCGGTGATCGTTCCGACCGCGGCGGTCACGCTCGACGCCACGAACGGCAAGGGCGGGACGGTGATGGTCGTCGACGGCCAATCGGTGGCGCACGAAGTCCAGGTCACGGTCGGCTCGCACGACGCGCAGCGGACGCAGATCACCTCCGGTCTGCATGGCGGCGAGACGGTGGTCGTCGAAGGGAACTACGGTCTGCCGGACAAGACGAAAGTCACTGTTACGCAATGAACATCGCGCGGATCGTCTCGCACCAGTCGCGCGCCGTACTGCTGGTCATCGCGCTCCTCTCGGTCACCGGCGTTGTGGCGCTGTTCCGCATCCCGCGCGCGCTGTTTCCGCAGACCGATTTCCCGCGCATCGTGATCGTCGCGAACAACGGCGTCGCGCCGGCCCAGCAGACGCTCGTTGCGGTGACCCGCCCCATCGAAGAAGCGATGAGCGGGATCCCGGGAATCCAGCGCATCAAGTCGGTCACCGCGCGCGGATCGAGCGAGATCGATCTCTTCTTCGACTGGCGGACGAACATGCAGCAGACACTGCAGCTCGTCCAGACGAAGGCGTCCGGCCTGCTCACGGAACTCCCCACCGGTTCGCAGATCGAGCGCGTCGACCGCCTCACCTTCGCTGTCTTCCCGATCGTCGGCTACAGCCTCACCTCACCCAAGCGCGACCCCGGCACGCTCCGCAGTCTCGCCGACGTCATCCTCCGGCCGCCGTTGGCGCGCATCTCCGGCGTCGCCACCGTCAGCGTCCTCGGCGGACAGCTGCGCGAGTACCACGTGCTCGTCGATCGTGCCCGCCTCGAAGCGCGCGGCCTCTCGCTGCAGCAGGTGGGCGACGCGATCAAGAGCTCGAACGTTATCGTCAGTCCGGGGTTGATCAACGAGAACCACCAGCTCGAGCTGGCGCTGGTGAGCGGGCAGGCCATCACCGCCGACGACCTCGGCGCACTGGTCGTGGCGACCGTGAACGGCGTCCCGGTGCGCGTCAGCGACGTCGCCACCGTGCAGCCGGGGCTCGAGCCGCGCTTCACGATCGTCACGGCGGACGGCCGCCCGGCGGCGCTCCTCAACGTCCTCCGCCAGCCGACCGCGAACATCGTGGCCGTGGCCGACGACGTGAAGGCGACGCTCGAGTCGCTCAAGTCGCAGCTGCCGCCGGACGTCGAGGTCAAGCCGTACTACGATCAGTCGCTTCTCGTCCGGAGCTCCGTCAACTCGGTGCGCGATGCGATCCTCATCGGCCTTCTCCTCTCGGTGCTGATCCTCTACGGATTCCTCCGCAACTGGGGAACGACGCTCGTGGCGACGCTGGTCATCCCGGTCACGGTGCTGGTGACGTTCGTGGCGATGTGGATCGTCGGGCTGTCGTTCGATCTGATGACGCTGGGCGGCGTGGCCGCCGCGATCGGGCTGGTCATCGACGACGCCATCGTCGTCGTGGAGAACATCTACACGCATATGGCGCGAGGCCAGGGCCGCACCGAGGCGGTGCATGCGGCGGTACGCGAAATCACCGGCCCCATCGTCGGCTCGACGATCACCCCGG
>DASXIH010000632.1:0-3608 GCA_036498125.1 Thermoanaerobaculia bacterium | reverse complement strand
GCCCGGTGCGCGAAATCTACTCCGAAACGTACTATCCGAAGCTCCACTTCGGATGGGCGGACCTCCACTCGCTGATCGACGGCGACGAGCACTTCATCCGTGCGCCCCAACCGGAGCTCTACAACCTCGCGTCCGATCCAGGCGAGAAGGCGAACACGCTCGAACAGAACCGGCGTGCTTACGCGAAGCTACGTGCCGACATCGAGCCATTCCTCAAGGAGCCTGCCACGCCGGGCGGTTATGACCCCGAGGAAGCGGCGAAGCTCGCAGCCCTCGGGTACATCGGTTCGACCGTCGAGACGAAGCCGGGCGAGGCGCTTCCGGATCCGAAGACGAAACTCGGCGTCTTTCACGACATTCGCCTCGCCTTGACGCTCTTCAAGGCGAACGACCTGGAGGCGGCGCTTCGCCTCAGCAATCAGCTCATCACCGACAACCCCCGCCTCACTGACATCTGGGACCTGAAGTCGAAGACCCTATGGGCGATGGGTGCGCATAAAGAATCGGTCGAGGCGGCGGAGGAGGGGCTCCGCGCGAACCCTCACTCGATCGCGCTGCTCTTCGATGTCGCTGACCTGCTGTACGCTCAGGGCGACCTCGATGCCGCGCAGAAGCATGCCTAAGCCGCGCTGTCACTCGAGCCGGGCCATGCGCACGAGACGCTTTCCAAGATCGCCCTCGACCGGAAACAGCTCGACGTTGCGGAGAAGGAAGCGAAGCTCGCGATGCAGACGGCGATGGACGCGTCACCTTCGCTCCTGGTGCTGGCAAAGGCGGAGAGCAGCCGCGGCAACTTCCCGCAGGCGCTCTCCTACATCGATCGTTCGTTGGAGCGCGTCAAGGAGCGTTTTCCGCCGAAGCTCCAGGAAGCTCACCTCACGCGCGGCGACATCCTCGCGCGCATGGGACGCAACGACGAGGCGGAACACGAGTTCCGTGCGGAGATCGCCGACTTTCCGGCCGATCCGCGAGCGTACTCGTCCCTCGTCATGCTGCAGGCAACCGAAGGGCGGCTCGACGACGGCACGAAGACCATCTTCGAGGCGATCAAGGCGTCGCCCGGGCCGCACACGTACGCCGTCGTCGCCGAGACGCTGAAGGCGCTCGGCGACGACCGCGGAGCGATGTTCTGGGTGCAGCAGGGCCTCGCGCATTACCCGCAGAACGGCGAGCTGCGCGAGTTGCCGGGACGTTTGGCGAAGACACGGCTGAACTGAGGGCTGGCTGTTACAGATGGACTCCCACACGTTCACCTTTCGGTCACATTGGTGTATGCTTCGCGCCGCTTCGGGGCTCTGAAGGGCCCCTTACGATTCAACGATCAGCTATCGGTTTACGACGGATTGAATTCCTACCCGAATCCGGAGCTGCCAAAATTAGACTAACCCCAACTGCGGAAAGACTTTGCAGCATCGGTGGCATCCGGCTGCCGATCTGCAGTAAGGTTCGTCGTAACGTCTTTTCCACCAACCGAAAGGAGCCGATATGAAACGGTGCCCCTCCAAATTTCTCGCGGTAATCGGTACCGCGCTGCTCGCTTCGCTCTTCGCCGTGAGCGGATTCGCGCAGAGTCAGACAGGTAATATTTACGGCAAAACCCAGGCGAAGGACGGCTCGGTGCTTCCCGGCGTCACGGTCACGCTGACCGGCGTCGGCGCTCCGGAAACGTTCGTCACGGACGGCACGGGTTCGTTCCACTTCCTCAATCTCTCGCCTGGAACGTACGCCCTCAAGGCGGAGCTGGCGGGATTCGGAACGTCCGCCCGTAACGGCGTGACGGTGAACATCGGCCGCAGCGCCGACGTCACTATGACGCTGAATCCGGCGGCGGCCGAGTCGATCACCGTCACGGCCGAAGCGCCGCTGCTCGACGTCCGCAAGGCCGGAACCGGCGCTGACGTGACGAAGGTCGAGCTCGAGAAGGTCCCGTCGGGCCGCGACCCGTGGGTCATCCTCCAGCAGACCCCCGGCGTGCTGATCGACCGCATCAACGTCGGCGGCAATGAGTCGGGCCAGCAGTCGAACTACGTCGGCAAGGGAACGACCTCCGACCAGTCGACCTGGAACGTCGACGGCGTCAACATCACGGACGTCGGTGCGCTCGGTTCGTCCCCGACGTACTACGACTTCGACTCGTTCGAAGAAATGCAGATCACGACGGGCGGCGTCGACCCGCGCATCCAGACCCCGGGCGTCCAGCTCAACATGGTCACCAAGCGCGGCACGAATGACGTGAAGGGCTCCGCGCGCTTCTTCGACAGCACCAAGGGAATGCAGGCGACGCCGAGCATCCCGTCGGAAGCGTCAGGCTATCTGAGCAACGTCAACCAGATCAACAAGATCAACGAGTACGGCGCCGAAGTCGGCGGTCCGATCGTGCGTGACAGGGTGTGGTTCTGGGGCGCGTATGCCGACCAGAAGATCGACCTTCTCACCGCGACGCTCCTCAACAACGGCAACCGCTTCCTCGACCAGACCCACCTCAAGAACGAGAACCTCAAGCTCAACGCGCAGCCGACCGCGTCGAACAGCCTCGCGCTCGTCGACACCTACGGCAACAAGATCAAGATCGGCCGCAACGTCGGACCGGGCCGCTCGCCCGCGGCAGCGTGGGACCAGCGGAACGTCTACTCGGGCGACTCCGCCGGCAGCCTCACCAACCCGACCATGTGGAAGGTCGAAGACACCCAGATCTTCGGACCGAACCTCTACCTCACCGGCCTCTACTCGAAGGTGCAGGGCGGCTTCCAGCTCGTCGCCAACAACGGCGTCGGCTGCGACACGCTCACCTGCGCGACGAACAGCGTCCCGGCGTTCCTCGACGCGAACGGCCAGTTCCAGAACACCTACGTCAGCTACTTCACGGTCCGTCCGCAGACGCAGTACCGCCTCGACGGCTCCTCGTTCTTCAGCACCGGAAGCCTCAGCCACGAGCTGAAGTTCGGCACCGGCTACCGCGACGCGAAGGTCCGCTCGCTCTCCGTTTGGCCGGGCAACCAGTGGGTTTCCTCGTTCACGCCCAACAACAGCGTGATCGCCGACTGCGGTTTCGGCAATCCCTGCACCGGCGGCGTTTCGCTGACCCGTCCGGTCGACTTCACCTACAGCGTGAAGACCAATGACGTCTATGTCGGCGACACGATGATGTTCGGCAACCTCACTCTCCAGGCCGCCGTTCGCTGGGACCAGCAGAAGGCGGACGTGCAGAGTGGCTCCGTCGGCGCCAACGCCGCCGCACCGGCGCTCCTCCCCGGCATCTCCTGGAACGCCATCACCGGCCTGAAGTGGAACAACATCGACCCGCGCGTCGGCTTGACCTACACCCTCGGTGCCGACAAGCGGACGCTGCTTCGCGCTTCCTATAGTCGTTATGACGACCAGCTTGGCGGCTCGACGATCTACACCGCCTCGCCGGGCGCCTACAGCTACCTCTACTACTATTTCAACGACCTCAACAACAACCACAAGGCCGACCCGGGCGAGATCGACCTCAACAACCTCGTCGCCTTCGGCGGCATCGACCCGAGCAAGACCACCGTTGCCAACCAGATCTACCGCTGGGGCTCGAGCGTCAAAGCGCCGACGACCGACGAGCTCGTCCTCGGTCT
>DASXIH010000631.1:0-19263 GCA_036498125.1 Thermoanaerobaculia bacterium | reverse complement strand
TTGAGTAGGCCCGTCGCGATGCCCCACGGCGTGGTCCCGACCGAATTCGTGGTCGGAGGCCGGAACGTTCCGTCGCCTTTGCCGAGGAGGACGGAGATGCTGCTGGTCGACTGATTCGTGGTCGCGACGTCGACGTTCCCGTCGAGATCGAAGTCGCCGCTGGCGATCGCGATCGGCGTGATTCCGGTCGGGTACTGCACCTCGGCGGCGAACGTTCCGTTTCCGTTATTGATCAGGATCGAGACAGAGGTAGAGATCCCCAACGCCAGATCGATCTTCCCGTCGCCGTTGAAGTCTCCCGCCGCGATCGAGTTCACGGAGCCATTGATCGGGTACGTGACTGCGGTCGCGAACGCGCCGTCGCCGCGACGTCGAGCTTCCCGTCGTGATTGAAATCGCCGGCCGCCATCGCCCAGACGAATGGAATCGTCGTGACGGTGCTGACCGGCGAGCCGAACGACCCGTCGCCCTTCCCCGGAAAGAACAGGACGTTCCCGCTGCTCTCGTCGACGCCAACGAGGAGGTCGAGGTTGCCGTCGCGATTGAAGTCAGCAGCGAGAACGGCGCGCGGCTGCCCCGGAATCGGGAAAGTCGCGAGCGAGAAGTTGGGGCACTGGGCCTGGTTGGGAGCCGCGAATGCGAGGAGGACGGCGAGCGCTGCGAAGGGGATGCGCATGGCGCGATGTTAATCGCGTACGGGTACCGTTTTCTTAAATGACTGGGCGAGAATGCTTTCTCGTCCACGATGCTCGTATCGGTCATCACCCCGTCATTCCAGCAAGGCCGCTTCATCGAGCGGACGCTGGCGAGTGTCCGGCGGCAGCGCGGACGGACGGACGTCGAGCACATCGTCAAGGACGGCGGCAGCACGGACGGGACGCTCGAGATTCTGGAGAGCTGGCGGAACAGCGTCGCATTCACCAGCGGACCGGACGGCGGCCAGACGGCGGCAATCAACGCGGGGTTCGCCGAGGCGAGCGGCGAGGTTCTCGCGTACCTGAACTCGGACGACGTCTACTACGACGGTGCCGTCGACACGGCGGTCGAGGCGTTCGAGCGCGATCCTGCGCTCGACGTGGTCTACGGCAACGCCGACTACATCGACGCCGATGACCGCACGCTGGGACGGTACCCGACCGAAGAATGGTCGCTGGATCGGCTGAAGCTCGTCTGCTTCCTCTGCCAGCCGGCGGTCTTCTTCCGCCAGCGCGTCATCGAGCGTTTCGGGCCGCTCGATAGGACGCTGCAATACTGCATGGACTACGAATACTGGCTCCGCCTCGCGTTGAACGGTGCGAAGTTTCACCACGTTCCGCTCACGATGGCGGGATCACGGATTCACCTCGGGGCAAAGACGGTGCGCTACCCGAAAGAGGCGCACACCGAGATCAACGACATGCTCGCCAGGCACCTCGGCAAGGTGCCGGACAACTGGCTGGCGAACTTCGGCTATGCGGTGCTTGACGGCGATGGACGTGCGCGAACCAGCGACCGGAGGTATCTTCTTCGCGTGGCGCTCCACTCGGTCGGAGCGGCGTTCCGGTGGAACGGATTTCCCTCGGTGGCGCTGCTGCGCTGGCTCGGATCGTCCGTCATCCATCGCAAGGGTGTTGATTCGCCGGTCGGAATCATCGCTTGAAAGAACTGATCGCTTTCCTCGCGCGCCACCGCTCGATCCGCGAGCTGGTGATCTCCACTGCAACCGCGCTCGCCATCTACCTCGTCTGCACGCTCCTCATTCTGCTGGCCGAGCGCCGCGGAGAACGCGGCTTCGTGGTCTACCGCTCGCGAAACGCGCTGAACGACCTCGCCTATGCCGTCTTCTACAAGTGCAGCATCTACAACGTGCTGGTCTTTCCGCTGTTCGCTTTCGTCGTACCGCGCGTGCAGTTTCTGCGAAGAGCGCCCCTTGCCAACCTGCCGAAGCCGGCCGCCGTGATCCTATGCTGGATCGTGTTCGACTTCCTGATCTACTGGCTCCATCGGATGCAGCATGCCGTCGGGCCGCTCTGGGCGTTCCACAGCGTGCACCATACGCAGACGGAGCTGACGTTCCTGAGCGCGAACCGCATCCATTTCGTCGAGCAGCTCTACGCCGGCCTGCTCATGATGATCCCCGCGTTGCTCCTCGGCGTTCCGCAACCGCTCTGGTTCCCGCTGCTCGCGGCACAGATCTTCAGCGAGGCGATGCAGCACGCGCGGCTGAACTGGACGTTCGGCCGTATCGGACGCCTGATCGTGAGTCCGGCGTTTCACGCCGTCCATCACTCGACGGACGAACGGGAGTACAACGGCAACTACGGCCTGATCTTCTCGATCTGGGATGCCGCGTTCGGAACGTTCGTCGTCGCGGAGGCGCCGGTGCGCAGGTTTGGCGTCGAGGGGATGGAAGTGCGGGAATCGCTTGCGGCGCAATTCCTCCACCCGTTCCGGCTTCTGTTGTCGCGACAGCGCGGCTAACTCAGGCGATCCCGAGGTCGGCGAAGCGCATTGCTACCAGCTCGCGGAGGCGGGCGGCGGTGGCGTCGTAGCCGTCCTGGGGGCCGCCGATCGGGTCGGCGACGTCGCCGGCTGGGTCGAGGGCGTGCGTTTTCGTCGAGGCGCTCGGGTAGGCGGCGATCACGTTTTCGCGTAGGGAGCGGGTCATGGTGTAGATGACGTCCGCCGATTCGACGAGCTGCGGGGTGAGCGGGCGGGCGACGTGCGGCTGGTGCGACACGCCGAGCGTTCGGAGCGCAGTCTCCGCCTCGGTCGTCATCGGCGCGCCGTCGCGCGGGCTGAGGCCGGCGCTGTGCGCGATGCCGTTCGAGAGCGAGTTCGCGATCGCGGCGGCCATCGGCGAGCGGCAGGTGTTGCCGCTGCAGACGAAGAGAACGACGCGCGGTCCGGCGGTGACGACGGCCGCGCCGCGCATCGGACGTCCGCTGATCCACGCCCACGCGTCCTCGAACCGATGGTGCACCGGCGAGAGGAGCACGAGCGCGAACGCGACCATGCCGGAGGACACGAGCTGCGACATCGGCGGAGCGTGGAAGCCGAAGAAGACGGACAGCAGCACGATCGCCGAGTAGCCGGCGAGGAAACTGGCGCCGCAGAAGAGCGGGATGGTGAAGGTGTTTTCTCGCCCGTCGAGATAGATCAGCGTCCCGAAGATGTTGTGGAGCGCGTAGAAGACGCCGATGAGCATCACCGGCACGACGGCGGCCGGATGCTCGAGCCAGAACGTCGTGAATCCGCGGCGCAGCGCAAGCGCGGCGGAGCCTCTGCCGAAGAGCGCCAGCCCCGCCGGGATCAAAGGCAGGAGCACGATGGTGACGAGGACCTCCTGCACGAAGTAGCGGAGCGTCACGCCGGTGTCGTTCACCTTCGCCAGCTTCGTCATGCAGGGAGTGCGGAGAGCGTAGCCGAGGAGATAGAACGCGAGAATGATCGCCGCGAGGAGCGGCAGCGTGTAGTCGGTGGCGACGAAGAGCGCGACGCCGAGCGCGCTGAGGCTGACGGCGAACGCGGCCCATGAGAACCAGCGGACACGGCGCCCGAAGAACTTATCGACCACGGGACCCATGATCAGGAGGCCGCCACGCATGAGGATCAACGCCAGGACGATCGAGATGCCGTGGAACGTGTAGAGGACCGTCGTCGCGCCGATGATCAGCGCCAGACCGAAACCGGAGAGGGCGACGGCGGGCGACGGAAGGCTCGCGTACTTCCACCACCCGAGGATCGTGAGGTTCAGCGGAACCATCAGGACCGTGCCGAGGATGGCGGCGGGGAGGATCTCGAGTCCGAGGAGACCTTTCGGCACGCCGGGCACGAGGCCTTCCGTCACCGCTTTCGCGAGGCCGGCGTAGGGCGTGTAGAAGACCACCAGGCCCGCGGCGAAGGCCCATACGACCCGTTTCATGGAGTGGACGCGAGCGTAGAGGTCCATGGGTTCCTTTGGGGCACCTTTGGGGCCGGCTGAGAGCCGGCCCCTACACATGAGGTTCGTTAGTGGTGCGAATACGTTGCCTGGATTGGATCGACGCTGACGACCGTCATCATGCCGCGGTCCTCGTGCGCGAGGATGTGGCAGTGCATGACGTACTGTCCGAAGTAATCGACGAAGCGGCTGCGCATCTTGAAGTAGCCGGGGATCGGGTACGACGTCGTGGCGTTGGCGAAGAAGATGTTGCCCGAGGGAATCGGGAAGACGTCCCACCAGATGGCGTTTGTCTGCGGAACGTTGTTCGTGCAGGGATGCCAGGTCGACTGGTCATTCGGGTTGAGGACGCACTGCCCCGGACGCGCCGTCGCCTGGTTGATGGTGTAGAGCGGCACGGCGGCCGTGTACGTGGTGCCGGCCGTGACGCCGTTGCCCGACGCGTAGTTGATCGTCAGCGACGAATCGCTGGCGATGCTGATGACCTGTGCCGGCGGCTGGCCGTTGATGAAGATGAAGTCACCGACGACGAACGTCGAAGTGAATGTGGTGTTGGTGCCGCTGACGGTCGCAGCGCCCGCCGCCATCATGACGGTGCCTGTGCCGGCAGCGCTCGAGAGCACGGAGTTCGGGTCGAAGAACTCGGAGATCTGGAACGGGTTGATGTGGATGTGGAACGGGTGCGAGATCTGGTTGCCGGTCGCCGGCGGATACGTCGCGTTGACGATCTTCCATTCCTGCACCTTGTTCAGGGTGACCGACGCGCCGACGCTGCCGTCGAACTTCTTGCCGTTGATCGTCTGCGACGAGGGAGTGCCGCGGTTGGGATTCGGCGTAGAGGCGAAGACGAGCGTCTGCGTTCCGGTGACCTCGCTCGCGCTGATGTCGGCGAGGAACGGCGGGAAGCTCGGCGCCTGGGGCATGAAGTTCATCGTCGGGCCGTTCGGCGTGACGACGATCCGCACCAGCGTGATGGCGGTGGCCCCGGTGTTCGCGGGCGGCCGGTCGCTCGGGTCGACCGTGTTGTAGACCATGACGTCGTAGTAGTTCTTGCCGCCGCTCACGTAAGCCGGCACCTTCACGAGGAGGTCGACGCGGTTCCCGGCCGCCACATCGAGGGACGTGTTCAAGCTCTGCTGGTAGTTGAAGTTGTTGAACTGCACGCCGTCCTGCGCGAGCTGCATCCACTGGACGCCGGCCGGAGGACCGGTGAAGAAGGCGCCGGAACGCGAGGAGGTGTTCGCAATGCGCCACATTCCGACGGAGTTGCCCGGCATGCTGATCGTCGGACGGAGGCGGCCGTTGACCGAAAAGTCAGGACCCGGTCCGGCACCGCGCTGTCCGCTGACGAGCGGAGGATACGAGCCGAGCTGATTGATGACGAGGACCGGCTGCGTCCGCGTCCAGTTCGCGCCGTAGTAGGCGTTGATGTCGTCGTCGTACTTCCCTTCGATGATGAAGACGCCGGTCATGCCGTTCATCACGTTGACGGTCGTGGAACCGTGCTTGTGGGCGTGGTACCAGTGCGTGCCGGGGGCCTGGCCCATGATGAGCGGACGCTGCGGGTCTTCGGCCTCTTCGACCGGCATCTCGGTCTGGCCCATGCCCATCGTGTGGGCGCCGGTCATCGCCGCATTGCTTGCCGGCGGCCACCCGGTCTCGGTGTAGGCCGGCAGCTTGAAGCAGTACGGGTAGGCGCTGGCGTAGTACTGCGGCCACTTGCCCTTGTTGATGGCATCAATGTCGGAGTCGTACCAGCCGGACTGGCCGTACGCCTTGACGTTGTTGAGGAGCAGCGTCTGCGTCGAGGTCGGAATCTCTTTCCAGTAGAGCGGCCAGATCTTCGGACCGTTGTTCGGCTTCAGTTGCGCCTCGCACGCCGAGAAGAAGTCGCTGAAGGCCGACTGAACCGAGGCCGCCGTGATCACCGGGGTGTTCGAGCCATCCGTCGCGCGCGGCGACGGGTTGATGATCAGGAAGACGTTGTCGCCGGTGGTATTCGGGTTCGTGTGCGTCCCGTGGTAGTGGACGTTCGTGAAGACCGAGTCGGCGAAACAGTCGGGGTACTTGTCGGCCCCGGGACCGGTGCCCGGATAGTTCGACGTCTGGTCGCATCCGTGGTCGGCCTGGGGGAACTTGTTGGAGTCGATCGCGTTCAGGAACGTCAGCTCCACCATGTCGCCGACGCGCGCGCGAAGAATCGGTCCGGGCGACGGGTCGCCGAGCTGCGACGACGGCGGGTTCCAATTCGTCGGCGCGGCATTCGTGTACGCGCGGACCCACTGCGCGTAGCAGTTCGGCGTCGAGCCGGGGCCGGCCGAGCGCTGCGTCATGCGCACCTGCTGCGACACGGTGTAGAGCGTCCCTTTCAGGGCGCCGGTGCCGTTCGAGTCGATGATCGAGAGCGCCGGCAACGGCTGGTAAAACGGAAGGCAGGGGATCGAGTTCGACGGGGCCTGCGCCGCAAGAGAGACCGGCATCAGGATCGCGATCACCGCCGCGGATATGAGCAGAGACTTCTTCGCGTTCATCTTCTCTCCGATTCGGTTCTAGGCGACGACGTTGAGCGTGCCGTGCTCGTTCGGATGGTTCTGGCAGTAGTAGTAGATCGTCGCCGGGGTGTCGTCGGTGTCGGGGATGTACCCGGGGGTCGACGACTGGAACGGCTGTACGGCATCACAGAGGGCCGGACCGGTGGGGCTGTAGTTCTGGTCCGTCTGGTAGGGCTGGTGCACGTCGTTCGTCTGGTTGTTCCAGGAGACGACGTCGCCGTTCTGGCACTGGAGGGCCGAGCCTGACTGACCGTAGGCATCGACCTCGAAACCGTTGGAAGTGATCTTGATCGACCAGTTTTGGCCGGACATGAATCCTCCTCTCTTTGGCTGCGGGCGGGTGGGCGAGTTGCTGACTCTTAGGAGAGTCAGGATATCGGCATTTCCCTACCCTGTACAATTCTGGAAATTAGGAAGACGAGAGAGGAACGATTGAATGGTACCCAATCCACCGGCTGACATGCCCCGCGTGACCCCCCATCTCTTCTACGACGACGTCGGAGCGGCGATCGACTGGCTGTCGAACGCGTTCGGCTTTCCGGTACGCCTCCGGATGACGGACAACAGCGGCAAGGCCGTGCACGGCGAGCTCGAGATCGGCCCGGACTCCCTGGTCATGCTGGGGCTGACCGAGGAGAACCCGGCGTGGACGTCGCCGAAGACGTTCGACGGAAAGATCAGTCAGCGGCTGTACATCTTCGTCGACGACGTCGACGCGCACTACGCCCAGGCGAAGGCCGCCGGCGCGGTCATTCACCGCGACATCGATGACCAGTTCTGGGGCGACCGATGCTACGAGTGCATCGACCCCGAAGGCCACCGCTGGAAGTTCGCGACGCACATCTTCGACGTCGACAACAAGAACCTCAAACGGCCGGAGGGAACGACCTAGGTCACAACCTCCCTCGCCCACCTCGCAGCAAACGGGTCTCTGCCGATGGTCAGGTTGCCGACGAAGTTGCCCTCGGTCGGGATGCCGATGACGGCGATGGTCTCGTTGACGACACCGTCGGTGCCGATCACGCACTGCGTTCCCGGCGTCATGTCGATGGCGCCGGGGGCGTAGTCGCCGTTCCGGAAGGGGCGGATGGTGCCGCGGCGGCAGAGGTTGCGATAGAGCGGCGACGGATCGGCGGTGATGTCGGTCTTCGGGAAGCGCGCGTCGATGCGGACGTCGGCGTCGTCGATCCGCGCCGCGCGTGAGTAACGGAAGTCGATGATCCCGGCCTTCGTCAGCGCGAGGATCTTCTCGGCATTGATCACCGGCGGCCCGAAGACGACGCGTTTGAACCGCGGGAAGTAGTTCTCGATCAGCGCCCGATGCGACTCCGGCGTGAAGCCGCCGAAGCGCAGCACTTCGTTCAGCGCTGTCCGAATCTCGTACCAGAGGCTGATCGGAGTCACCTCGCGTTTCGCGCTCGCGATCGCCTCCTCCATGTACTGGATGACGTCGTCGACCACCGGATGGATCGCGCTGCGCCAGTCGAATCCCTCCAGCTCGCGGTCGATGAGCGGGATCACGTCGCGCTCGAAGTCGACCTGTCCGCGGCTTCGCAACTCCGCGAGCGCCTCGGTAGTCACGAAGCGGAGCTTCCGCGGCTCCGCCGGCAGAGCGTCCGGCTTCGGCCGCATCGGCAGCCCCGTGCGGCTGTATGGATAGATCACCGCCGGCTCTTTCCCGCTCCGCACGTACGCTCCGTCGACGAACCGCCCGCCCCTCCCCTCGGTCAGCTCGAGCACGGCGTCGATGAACGTCAGCCCGATCCCGAGCATGGCCACACGCGAGCCCGCAGGAACCGGGCGCATCATCTCCGTCACCGGATAAACACCTGAGCCCCGCTGATGGCCGGTGGCCAGCAGAATCCGATCCGCCCGAATGCCGGCAGGCTGCACGACGCCGTCCTCGATATCCGTGACTTCCTCGTGATGCCGCACGATGGTCATCCCGCGGGGAACGTGATGGAGAATCCGCTGCAGGCAATCGCGCAGATAGCGGCCCACGACGGCGCGCGGCAGGTACTCGTTGCCGGTCAGCGGAGCGCTGTACCACTCCATGAAGCTGGGCCCGCGACCGCCCGCGGGCGGCGGATCGGTCGCGTCCCATAGATCGATCTCGCCGACGGCAACGTTGACGAGGATGTGGTCCGGCTGCGTGGTGTCGTAGATCGGGCTGCACTGCCGGCAATCGAAGATGTGGACGACCAACTCATCGAGCGGACTCGCAGCGTATTCAGCGCAGAGGCGCTCGAGGCAGTAGAGACCCTTCGGCCCGAGGCCGATGATCGCGACCGTGGCGGCGCTCAATCAGGCCACCAGGATGTCGTCGAGCGAATAGCCGTAGCGCTGCGGCGCGCGCGTGAACGCGACGTCGCGTCCGCGCAGCTCGCTCCCCACCAGGTACTCGCGTCCCATCGCATGCTGCGACCAGCAGAGTACGCGATCCATCTGCGGCGTCGGAACTCCCGCGAGCTCCGCCACGCCCCGGATGACGACCAACCCGAACGGCACATCCTCGGTCAGGAACCGGTGCTTGAAGTCGGGGACGTACCCGCCATCGTCGCGCCGGATCATCGGATGCGTCATCCCGTCATAGCCGGCATTGGTCCGGAGCGCCGTCATGAGGTTCGTCTTGTCGGCGATGTCGCTGGCGTAGCAGCCGATGTCCCACTCGTACATCGGGATCACCTGCGAGAGATCGATCTGCGGATAGTCGCGCATGATCGACTGGCTCGTGATCACCACCTCGTTGCTGATCGCCTCGAGCAGCGCGGCGGTCTCCTCGTCGACGCCCTGGTAGAAGAGCGGCGGTGCGTCGAGGCCCTTGCCGTTCCAGTTCTTCCAGCGGCCGAACATGATCGGCGGATGGCTGTACGCGTTCGGCGCGCGAAGGGTGATGCCCAGCGGGTGGCCGGTGATCACGAGGTTCGGCGTCTCGCCGAGGAGGTCCTGGAGCGTGCGGGCGGGATCGGCGACGCGCGACTTCGCCGGATCGCCGTGCATCGCGCCGACCAGCCGCGCTTTCGTGCCGTGGATCTTTGCCGAGCGCCCGAACTCGTCGGTCCGGCAGATCCACGGCAGCGACTCGAAGTTGATGACGATCGTCGACTCGAAGCGGTCGCCGAGCGCCTTCCGGACGTCGAAGTCGAATCCGTTCTGCCCCGGAAGGCCGACCACGACGCAGCCGATGGGGAGATACGGCGCGAGGGCCGTCAGGTACTGCAGGTGGAGAAACGCGGGAACGGAGATGATCACGATGTCGCAGTCGCGCGCCGCAATCTCCGGGTCGCTCGTGATCGTGAGGCCGTTCCCCTCGAACTGCACCTCGTCACGCGAGGTGACGGTCAGCCGGCTGACGCCCGCGATCTCCGCCCACTCGTTCGCGCGGACGACGTTGAGACTCATCACGCACACGTCGACGTGATCCCGCGCGGACAGAACCGCACCGAGTACGTGAGCAGCACTGCCGGTACCGCAGATGAGAACCCGAAGCCTGTCGCGCATGAAGGACCCTACTAGGAGTGTCGCGAGTGGGGTGTTTCCCTACCCGATGGTTATACGAGGGTTATGGAAGGCTCTTCGGGAGAGGCAGACAGTCGGCCGCGATGGAGAGAAGGAGCTGCTGCTGGCCGTCGTCGAACGGCTGCTCCTCCGTGAATCGCCAGCCGATCGAGCCGGCGACCGCTCCGTGATCGACGATCGGGACCGCGGCGACGGCGCGGAGCTCATCGGACGCCTCGACTGACGGGAATGCCTCCGCCAGCTCGCGCCGCGAATGAACCCAGACGGGCCGCGCTTCGACGACGGCCGTACTGAGCGGCGCCTTCATGCTGAGCGGCAGCGGGTTGTATTTCGTCAGCGTCGCCTCGTCGTAGCCGAAGCTCCAGACGAGTTGCAGTGCATCGTGCTCCGGAGCGACGAGACCGACGACGGCCGCATCCGCCTTCGCCCGATACGACCTCTCGCCGACCCCGAGGAACGGACCGCGCTCGCGACTGGCGCACGCGTTCACGACGTCGAGCAGCTCCTCGATGTCGAAGGGCTTCTGCATGATGCGAAAGACGCGATGGCTGACGGCGTGCTTCCGGACGATCGCGGGACTCGTCGCGCTCAGGATGATGACGCGCGGAAGGATCGACGAATACCCGTTCTGCAGCCACTCCAGAACGTCGAAGCCGCTGCTGCGCGGCAGGAGCAGGTCGAGCACGACGGCGACGAACGGGCGCCGCGCGATGACGGAGATCGCGTCGATGCCGTTGGTGACGCTTTCCGTCTCGAAGCCGCCGCGCCGCAGGATCGCGAGCATCAGCGAGAGGATGCCGGGATCGTCTTCGACGACGAGAACTCGCGGGCGTACGGCGTCCTGGGGCATGGGCACGGACATTATCGTCAGCTACGAGGTTCTTTGGAACTGGGTCTCGCGATGCGCGCTCTGTAGCCGCGCCAGCGCGAACGCCGCCGGAACGTCTTTTCCGTTCACGATCGCCTGCGCGACGATCTCGCCAACCGCGGGCGAGAGTTTGAAACCGTGCCCCGATCCTCCGCCGGCGATCCAGACGTTTTTCGCGTGCGGATGACGGTCGACGATCAGGTTTCCGTCAGGGCTGTTCTCGTACTGGCAAACCTCGGCGGCGATCAGCGGCGCGTCCTTCAGTTCCGGGAAGCGCCGCGACAGCAGGTTGCGCGCGCGCGCAACGCCCTCGGCGCTTGTGGTGCGATCGCCGGTCGTCGGATCGATGTCCTCGCCGCGCGTGTCGTCGGCGAACTTGAACCCGCGCCCGTGGATGTCGGGGATTCCGTAGACGATACGCTCCGCGAAGTCCATCCAGATCGGGAAGCGCGGCGCGGAGAAACGGTCGGAGCCGCGCGGCGTGCCGAAGTAGTAGACCTCCTGCCGCGTCGGATGAATGCGATCGCCGACGACGTCCGGGAAGAGCTTCCCGAGCCACGGGCCGCAAGCGAAGACATAAGCATCCGCTTCGCCGCTCCCGATCAGCTGCTGCGGATCGACCGCCTCGATCCGGAACGAGCCGCCGTTCTTCACGAACAGATCGCGCACCACGCCGCAAGCCCGCCGGGCCGACAACGCGCCGGCGCGCGGCTCGAACCAGACCGACTGCACGCCGTCGAAGTTGATCTGCGGCCAGCGTTTGATTGCGTCTTTCAGTGCGAGCGGATCGACCGCGAATCCGTTGTCGTGCAGGAGCGGAGCGGCCGACCGGACATAGCCGTCGTCGCCGTGCATGATCCAGAGCACGCCGGTTTCGACGTACACCGATTCGGGCAGCGTCTCCCAAAACTCGTACGCGCGCCGCACCATCTCGACGTAGATGCGGTCCGGCCCGTAGATGGCGCGGATGACCCGCGACTCGCCGCCGGAGCTCGACCGCGTGTTGCCCGCGCCGAACGCGTCGACGAGCGTCACCTGCGCGCCGAGCCGCTGGAGTTGCAACGCCGTCCACCCGCCGAACGCGCCCGCACCGACGACCACAACATGCATGCGGGGAAAGGTACCACCGGTACCACCAGCGCTAGGCCGCGTCCTGGCTGAACCGGCGCATGAAGATCTGCTGGAGCTCCTCGACGCGGATCGGTTTCGTGAGGTGCTCGTCGAAACCGGCGGCGGCGGCGCGTTCACGGTCGTCGGCCTGGCCGAAACCGGTGAGAGCGATGAGGAGGATTCCGTCTTCGAGATGCTGACGGACGCGCCTCGCCACTTCGTAGCCGTCCAATCCCGGCATACCGATGTCGATGATCGCGATGTCAGGGTGCGTCTCGGAGATGCGTTCCAGTCCGGCGTGGCCGTCGCCCGCCGTCTCGACCGCGTGACCGAGCTTCTTCAGCTTGATCTGCAGCAGATCGCGGATGTCGGCATTGTCGTCGACGATCACGATCCGCCGGCTCGGAACGGCGGCGATGTCGCCGTCGGAATTCGCCTTCATCGTCCGCACCGGCACGACGTCGTACTCCGACGCGAGCGGCAGCGTCGCCGTGAAGATGCTCCCCTTGTCGATTCCGTCGCTCTTCACTTCGACCGTTCCGCCGTGCATCGAAGCGAGCGTCCGCACGATATTGAGGCCGATTCCCATCCCGCCCTGCGAGCGGCCGATCGCGTTCTCGGCCTGACTGAAAAGCTCGAAGATCGTGTCGAGACGTTCGCGCGCGATGCCGACGCCGGAGTCAGAGACGACGATCGCCGCCTGCGAGCCGCGGCGCTCCGTCCGCACCTCGACCCGCCCTCCCTGCCGCGTGTACTTCAGCGCGTTCGTGACGAGATTCGAGATGATCTGTTCGACGCGGAGCTCGTCGGCTTGCACGATCAGCGGCTCGTCCGACGGTACGAACGTCAGCCCGATTCCGCGCCGGCCAGCATCCGACTGCATCGATTTCACGCACTCGGCGATCACCTGCGTGAGATCGAAGACGCTGCGTTTGAGCACGATCTTTCCCGTGGTGATGCGCGAGAGATCGAGCAAATCGTCGACGAGGCTCGCGAGGTGCTGCGCCTGTCGATCGATCCGCTCGGCATTCTCGGCGTCGAGCGCGCCGGTCAACCCATCCGCCATCTGCGCCGCGAGGACGATCGCCGCCAGCGGGTTCCGCAGCTCATGTCCGAGAATCGCGAGGAAACGGTCGCGCTCCGCGATGCGGTCTTCCAGCTTCGCGAGCAGGTCGCGGATCTCGAACTGCCGCGTCCTGGCGCGCGCCACCGACTGCATGATGCTGACGACGCTCTTCATCCGCACCGGGCGGTCGACGAGCGTCACGTTCGCGCGCGGCCCGAAGTCGTTCAGCCGCTCGGCGTAGCGCGCCTCGGTGTCCGGGCCGGCGAACACGATGATCGGAAAATCGGACCAGAAGGGCTGATCGTCGATGAAGCTCCGCACCACCCGCACCACGCTCGGCACCAGCGCCTCCTCGGTGATCAGAAGCGCGAGCGCATCGTTGCGCAGACGCTGGCCGAGCGTGCCCGGATCGGGACACGTGTCCGAGTGCAAACCCGCGGTCTCGAGCAGTGTCGACAGAAGCTCGTTATCGCGGCGCACCGGCGCGCAGATCAGGACCCGGCTCGTCACGTCAGACCGCTTCCTCCTCTTCCTCTTGCTCATGGCTCTTCGTGAGGACCGGAATGCCCGACAGGACGCCGCGGAACTGCTTCAGCGGCGGCCCGATCTTGAGTCCCTCCGACGTGATCTTCAGCTGCCGGATCGCGGTCTCGTGCGCTCCGCTGCGCTTCTTGATGACCGAGATCGCCTTCCGCACTTCGCCGTGCGTCTCGAAGTAGCGGACGAGAATCACGGAGTCGGCGAGGTAGCTGATGTCGACGGTCGACTCCATCTGCGCGCCGAGAAGACCGTGCTGCGCATAGACGAGGATCGTCGCCACACCGTGCTGCCCCAGGAATGCCAGCAACTCGTGGAGATGGAGGAGGAGGTACTTTTCCTCCGGCATCGCGTTCAGGTATCCATTGAGACTGTCGATCACGATGACGCGCGCGCCGTCCTGCTCGACCGCCTCGCGCACGAGTTGCGCAAACTCGCCCGGCTGCAGCTCGGCCGGGTCGATCTGCTGCACCGTGATCTTTCCCGCCGCAACGAGATCCGACAGGCCGAAACCGATGGCGTCGGAGCGGTTGAAGAGCGTCGTGAGGCTTTCGTCGAATGTAAAAAATGCAGCCTTCTCGCCGCGGGCCGCCGCCGCGACGGCGTACTGCGTCGCGAGCGCCGACTTGCCGCCGCCGGCCGGTCCCATGATCAGCGTACTGGTACCGCGATCGAGTCCGCCGCCGAGGAGGCGGTCGAGATCGCCGATGCCGCTCGACGCGAAGCTCTGCATGATGCGGATGCGCGACTCCGCGGCGACGAGGCGCGGGTAGACGACGATCCCGCCGGGGATGATGTTGAAGTCGTGGTAGCCGGCGAGGAACTTCAGGCCGCGCACTTTGACGATCTGCAGCCGCCGGCGCGACGTGCCGTAGTTCGGCGTGTAGCGTTCCAGCTCCAGCACGCCGTGCGGCACGCTCTGGAGCTGCATGTCCCTGACGTCCGAGGTGCGGTCGTCGAGGAGCAGCGCCGTGATGTTCCGGCCGTCGAAGAACTGCTTCAGCGCCAGGATCTGCTTGCGGTATCGGAGTGAGCTTTGCGCGAGCAGCCGGATCTCGGACAGCGAGTCGAGAACCACCCGGTCGGGCTTCACCCGCTCGATCTCGTCGAGCATCGTCTTGACGGCGGGACCGAGCTCGATCTCGGACGCCTGGAAGATCGTCGAGTCCTGCGCCGTCAGCTCGCTCTCGCCGACGAGGTGCTCGAAAATCCGGACTCCGGTGAGGTCCCAGCCGTGCGATTTCGAAACCGCACGCAGGTCCTTCTCCGACTCGGACATGGTGATGTAGAGACCCTTTTCGCCAAGGCGTTGGCCTTCGATCAAAAACTGCAGCGAGAGGGTCGTCTTTCCGACGCCGGGATCACCTTGGATGAGATAGACGTGGTTACGAGGGAAGCCGCCAATCAGTATGCGATCGAGGCCCTCGATTCCCGTCGCGGCGACAAGTTTTTGCGATGACATACAGCGCGTTTAACCTCGGATTCATTGGTCTAATGTTGAGCTCTACTTCTCCAAAATCCTTGCCAGTTGGGCACGCCGGATGCTTCAAGAGGTGTAGCTCCTAGATGACCGATTCAGAGCAGTGTTTCGATCGACTGATGCGACTCGCCGCAAAGACCTTCGGCGCTTCGGCCGCACGCATCTGCCTCGATGACGAATATCGCCGCTTCCTCGGCAGCGGCGCGCTCTCGCGCGACACCCTCTGCGAGCGCGCACGGAAAGGCGCCGATCCGGCGCTGCTGACCGCCCCGATCGTGCTCCGGAACAGCCCCATCGGCGTGTTCGTAGTCAAAGGTTCGCGCCAGTGGAAGGAAACGGACCACGAGCTGCTGGCGCAATTCGCCCGCACTGCCGCCGCCGAGATCGAGCTGGAAATGGCCCTCCGCGACACCGACTACCAGGCGACGCATATCTATGGTGGGCGGCGCCGGGTCCTCATCGCGGAAGACGACGATTCGATGCGGCGGCTGGTCCGGCACGAGCTGGAGGTCGACGGCTATGTGATCACCGAGGCGCGGAACGGGCGCGAGGCGCTCGAACGGGCCCGCTCCGAGGACTTCGACCTCATCGTGCTCGACCTCGTGATGCCCGACTTCTCCGGCTGGGACTTCCTCCAGCACCGCGCCACCGACCCGCGCCTCCACGCCGTGCCGGTCATCATCGTCAGCGCCCGCCGCGGCCCCGACGTCGGCCGCGCGATGGCCTTCGGCGTCTACGGCCTGCTTCCAAAACCGTTCGATCCCGGCGACCTGCGCGACATGGCGCGCACCTGCTTCGCGGAGGTCACCAACTTCCGCCCATCGCCCGATAGAGATCAACCAACGCCACCAGACGATCGCGACGGATCTGGGCAGCGGCTGTTTCGCCAGTGAAGAGCTGTTCCTGCGCGTCGAGGACTTCGAAGTAGGCGGAGAAGCCGGAGTCGTACCGTAGCGTCGCGAGGCGCACCGCTTCGCGATCCGATTCGACGGCACGCGTGCGCAGTGTCTCGGCTTCGGCGAGCTTCTCGTTGGCCACGAGGTCCGTCGACACCTCGCCGAGGGCCGTGGTGATCTCGCGCTCGTAGAAGACGCGCGCTTCGTCGAACTGCGCGACCGCGAGCTGGCGCTGGTTGCGCAGACGCCCACCATTGAAGATAGGACCGAGGAGACTCGCGCCGATGTTCCAGGTGTGGCCGCTGCCGAGGAGCGACGCGAGCTCGGGACTCTGCCCGCCGAGGAGTCCCGTGAGGCTGAGCGTCGGATAGAACGCCGCCTGCGCCACGCCGATGTTCGCATTCGCCGCGATCAGCTCCTGCTCCGCCTGACGGATGTCGGGGCGCCGCAGGAGCAGCGCGGACGGCAGACCGCCGGGGATCGCCGGCGGCAACGGCTGCTGATCGAGTGCGAGGCCGCGCTGGATCGGTCCCGGAACGCGGCCGAGGAGGAGATTGATCTGGTTCTCCTTGGCGATGATCGCACGCTCGATGAGCGGGATCTGCGCCGACTCCGTCGCCAACAGCGCCTCGGCGCGCGAGGTGTCGAGCCCCGAGGCGGTGCCGCCTTCCGCGCGCTTCCGGAACAGCTCCGCGGTGCTCTGCAGCGCGCCGGTCGTCCGCTTCGCGATCTCCAGCTCCGCGTCGAGCTCGCGCAGGTCGAAGTACGCCGTGGCGACTTCGGAGATCAGCGACAGCAGCACGCCGCGCCGCGCCTCCTCGGTCGCGAGGTAGTCGGCGCGCGCCGCTTCGTTCAGCCGGCGAATGCGGCCCCAGAGGTCCGCCTCCCAGCCGACGTCGACGTTCGCGATGAGGATGCCGCCCGTCGCGTCGCTCGGCGTCGCGAAGGTCGAGGTGTGGCCGTATTCGTACACGCCCTGATAGCCGACGTTCGGATACCGCTGCGAACGCGAGATCCCGTACCGCGCCCTCGCCTGCTCCACGCGCGCCGCCGCGATCCGCGCATCGAAGCCGTTGTTCACCGCCTCGTCGACGAGCGATTTCAGCGTCGGGTCGTGGAACAGATCCGCCCACTGCACTTCCGCCGTCGCATTCGCCGGCGCGCCGTAGTAGTGGTCCGGCACCGTCACGTTCGGCCGTTGGTAATTCGGCCCGACCGTGCAGCCGGCGAAGACGAGTAGCGCGAGAATGAACAGCCGCTTCATGCGTGCGCCTCCGCCGTCTCGACCTCGTGCGACAACTTCGCCTCCAGCTTCCGCTCCGAGCGGGCGAGGCGCTCGACGATGACGTAGAGCGCGGGGATGAGAAAGACGCCGAGGACCGTCGCGGCGAGCATGCCGGCGACGACGACGGTGCCGAGGATCTGGCGTGAGGCCGCTCCGGCGCCGGTGGCGATCCAGAGCGGGACGCAGCCGAGGATGAACGCGAACGACGTCATCAGAATCGGCCGCAATCGCACTCGCGCGCCGTACAGCGCCGCGGCGACGAGATCGCCCTTCTTCTCGAACTCCGCCTTCGCGAACTCCACGATCAGAATCGCGTTCTTTGCCGCGAGTCCGATCAGCACGATGAGACCGATCTGCCCAAACACGTCGAAGTTGAACTTCCGCAGCATCAGCCCGACGAACGCTCCAAACACGGCGACCGGAACCGAGAGCAGAACGCTGAACGGCAGCGACCAGCTCTCGTACAGCGCCGCGAGGATCAGGAACACGAACACGATCGAGAGCGCGAAGACGCGTCCCGTCGTGCCGGACGCCTTCTTCTCCTGGTACGACAGATCCGACCAGTCGTAGCCCATCTCGCGCGGCAGCGTCTGCGCCGCGACCTGCTCGAGGGCATCCATCGCCTGCCCCGAGCTGTAACCCGGCGCCGCGGCGCCGTTGATCTGCGCGGCGCGGAAGAGATTGAAGCGCTGCGTGTACTCCGGCCCCGCGGTCGTGCGGACCGTCGTCAGCGCGGAGAGCGGAACCATGTTGCCGTCGTTGTTGCGGACGTAGAAGCGGCCGATGTCGTCCGGCGTGATGCGGTCGACCGCGTCCGCCTGCATGAAGACGCGCCACTGCCGGCCGAACCGGTTGAACTGATTGACGAACGTCCCGCCGAGGTACGTCTGCAACGCCTGATAGACGTCGCCGATCGGGACGCCCTGCTTCAGCGCCTTGTCGCGATCGACGTCGACGTAAACCTGCGGCACGGCCGCGCGGAACGAGCTCGTCACGTTCTGCAGCTCCGGACGTTTCTTCGCCGCGGCGAGGAACTTCTGCAGGTTGTCGTTGAGCATCGCGACCGAACCGCCGCTCCGGTCCTGCAGCCAGAACGAGAAGCCGCCCGCGGTGCCGAGGCCGGGAATCGGCGGCGGCAGAAACGCGAACACGGTCGCCTCGGGGATCTCCGCTTTGAATCGCTTGTTGATCTTCGCGATCAGCGCCTTCGCCTCCATCGCCGGTCCGCGCCGCGCGTCCCACGGATCGAGACTGACGAAGAAGAAGCCGTTGTACGTCGCGGAGACGTACGCGAGGAGGCTGAAGCCGCCGATCGTGCTGTAGCCCTGGATGCCCTTCGTATCGCCGAGGATCTTCTCGACCTTGCGGCAGACGGCATCCGTCCGCTGCAGCGACGCGGCGTCGGGCAACTGCACCTGCAAGAAGATGTAGCCCTGATCCTCGTCGGGGACGAAGCTGCTCGGCAGCTTCTTGCCGAGCAATCCCGCGAACAACGCGAAGATGGCGAGGATCACGACCGTGACGACCGCCTTCCGGATCAACAACCCGGAAATGCTGGTGAAACGATTCGTGACGCGCTCGAATCCGCGGTTGAACGAGGCGAAGAATCGTCCGAGCGGCCCCCGCGCCTCCCGCCGCGCGCGCAACAGCATCGCGGAGAGCGCGGGCGAGAGACTCAGCGCGTTGAACGCCGAGATCAGCACCGACACCGCGATCGTCACCGCGAACTGGCGGTTGAGACGTCCTTGAATCCCTCCCATGAACGCAACCGGCAGGAAGACCGACGAGAGGATGAGCGCGATCGCGACGACCGGCCCCGACACCTCGCGCATCGCCTGGATGGTCGCCGCGCGCGGCGTCATCCCTTCGGCGATGTGGTGTTCGACCGCCTCCACGACGACGATCGCGTCGTCGACCACGAGGCCGATCGCGAGCACCAGTCCGAAGAGCGACAACGTATTGATCGAGAAGCCGAGGAGCGGGAAGAGCGCGAACGTTCCGATGAGCGACACCGGCACCGCGATGATC
>DASXIH010000630.1:0-13660 GCA_036498125.1 Thermoanaerobaculia bacterium | reverse complement strand
CGTGGAACGCGGGAAGGTGAGGGCGAGATCGTCGAGCCGGACGGAGATGTCGAGCACCGGATTTTCAGTCTATCCCGGTGGGGAGCGGACGTCTCGTCCGCTCATGCCGCGCGACAGCGCGGCTAACGCCGCGCCAAAGCGGACGAGACGTTCGCTCCCCTTAGGCAACCCTATGTCCAAAGCCGTCTGGCGCATCCGCGGAGGCTTGGACTTCGAAAGCCTGGTCCGGGACCTCACGAACGTGACTTGCGAGCTCACGAACGTGGTCTGAGGCCTCACGAACGTGGTTCGGAACCTCATGAACGTGGTCTGGGACCTCACGAACGTGGTTCGGAACCTCATGAACGTGGTCCGGGACCTCACGAACGTGGTCTGGGACCTCATGAACGTGGTCCGGGACCTCATGAACGAAGTCGAAGACAATCCATGGGTGGTCTCGGACCTCCTCAACGTGATTCGAGACCTCGAGAACGTGGTCCTGGACCTCGATTTACAGGTTCGCGTCCTTGCCGGCGGCCAGCTTCGCCGCAAGATCTTCGAGACCGCCCTTCTCGCTCTCCGGCGCCGACGCGATGGCGGCCTTCGCCTCTTTCAGCGCGTCCGCGAACTTGCCTTGTGAGGAGAACATGCGCGCGAGGCCTTCGTGGGACTGCCAGGAGTCGGGGTGCTTGTGGGCGTTCTCGCGGAAGACCACGAAGGCCGCGGCGCGGTCGGTGGGGAGGAGCGAGACGGCGTAGTCGCGGAGTTGGGTCGGTGAACCGAGGTCGATGGCGCGGCGGCGGGCGGCTTCGGAGTCGGAGGGGCGGTTCAGGGCGTTGAGGACGTTCGACTTCGTCAGCTCGTTGTCGAAGCGGTCCTCCAGCTCGATCGACTTGTTCGCGTACGTGAGCGCGTCGTCGAGCGAGATTTTCTCGCGGAGAAGGTAGTTCGCAGCGTCGTCCCAGCTCATCCAGACGTAGCGCTTCTGCCCTCGTAGCTGGCGTTTCAGCGACGCCTGCACGAGCGCGTGCGTGTCGATGCCGACGCGGAACGGGACGCGGAGGTTCTCCCACTCCAGCGCCACGACCGCGGAGTCGGGCTGGATGTGATCGACGTCGAACGTCATCGACTCGTGCATCGGCGACGCCTCCGGCTTCACCTGAACGCGCAGCGCGTCCTCGGACTGGTCGTACGTAAACGAGCCCCAGGTCGTGGAGTTCTTCGAGAAGATCAGCGTCCATTCGTCCGGCGTCGGGATGGCGTGGAAACCGTACGTGCCGGCGTCGAGCGCATGGCCGTCGATCGTCACCGGATCGCTGAAGCTGATGGTCGTGATCGTATTCGCGCCGGTGCGCCACACCTTGCCGTACGGCACGAGGTCGCCCCAGATCTTGCGGCCGTTGACCTGCGGCCGGTGGTAGCGGATATCGATGTCGGTGAGGCCGATGCGCTGGCTGACCTCGGCCGCCGGGCTGCGGAGCGGGACGTCGATGACAAAAGACTGGGCGTGCGCGGCGAGCGCCGTGACGAGGACGAGAGCGGAGAGGGTGAGTGCTTTCACAATTCGTTTTGATACGCGCGGCGGTGGTTTGCTTCAATATCCGGTTCTGACGGATCCGACATGACCACTCCAGCGACGCAGTTCCGCGGTGTCACGAATCTCATCACGGTCGACCGGCGGCTCTCGAAGCCGCTCTACCAGCAGATCTACGACGCGTTCCGGCGGCGCGTGCTGCACGGCGAGCTGCGCGCAGGACAGATCGTGCCGTCGACGCGGGAGCTCGCGCGCGAGCTGCGTGTGTCGCGGTTGCCGGTGCTCGACGCGTATTCGCAGCTGCTCGCGGAGGGGTACTTCGAGAGCCGGGTGGGATCGGGGACCTTCATTGCGAGCGGGCTCGGTGCGCGGGAAGACGATGGGCCGGCTGAGAGCCGGCCCCTACACGGGACGCGGCGCATCTCGGCGCTTGCGGGCGGAGTTCCGCCGTACGAGAAGCCGGCGCTCGCGACGCTCGGGCCGTTTCAGGTCGGGCAGCCGGACCTGCACTCGTTTCCGATCGAGGTGTGGTCGAAGCTCGTGGCGCGCTACTCGCGCAACATCCGCGTGAAGGGGCTGCAGTACGGCGATCCGGCGGGGCTGCCGGAGCTGCGCGAGGCGATCGCGCACTACCTGCGGACGTCGCGCGCGGTGCACTGCGAGGCGTCGCAGATCCTGATCGTCAGCGGCTCGCAGCAGGCGCTCGACCTTTCCACGCGCGTGCTGCTCGACGCCGGCTCTTCCGCCTGGGTCGAAGAGCCGGGCTACTGGCTGGCGCACCAGGTGCTGCAGGCGGCCGGCGTCCGCACGGTGCCGGTGCCGGTCGACGCCGAGGGGCTGAATGTGAGGGACGGAATGAGGCGGAGCCGGAAGGCGCGCGCCGTGTTCGTCACGCCGTCGCATCAATACCCCCTCGGCGTCACGATGAGTGCAGCGCGGCGGCTGGAGCTGCTCGACTGGGCGCAGCGCGCAGGCGCGTGGGTCATTGAAGACGACTACGACAGCGAGTACCGCTACGACAGCATGCCGATCGCGTCGCTGCAGGGGCTCGATACGAATGCGCGCGTCATCTACATCGGGACGTTCAGCAAGGTCATGTTCCCTTCGCTGCGGCTCGGCTATCTGGTCGTCCCGCCCGATCTCGTGGAGCGATTCACCGCGATCCGTCACCTCATGGACCTCGGGACCGCGCACACGACGCAGGCGGTGATGGCGGACTTCATCCGAGAAGGGCACTTCTCACGTCACATCCGGCGCATGCGTCCGATCTACGCGAACCGCCGGCGGCTGCTCGTCGCAGAGCTCTCGCGCGTGCTGGGCGACATTGCGACGATCACCGGCGACGAGGCGGGGATGCATCTGGCGATGTACCTATCGAATGACGCCGACGATCAGGCGATCGCGTCACGCGCCGCCAAGCAGTCGCTGCACCTCTCGGCGCTTTCCGCGGCATACAACGGAGCCACTCCGCGCCGCGGCCTGGTCCTCGGCTTCGGCAACACCCGCGAGTCGCAGATCGTACCCGCCGTGCGGCAGCTGGAAGCGCTGCTACTGCGTTAAGACTTCCCCCTCATCCGCCTTCGGCACCTTCTCCCCCGCTTCGCGGGGGCGAAGGGTAATTACGAAGGCGTGTCGTCATTACCCTTCGCCCCACGAAGTGGGGAGAAGGTGGCCGAAGGCCGGATGAGGGGCGGTCCAGTCGTGCGGTGGTCATGCGAATGCGCGGTGAAGTGGCTATTTGCGCGTTGCCAGCGGGCGATGAGAATCGGGTCCATGAAGGCTGTCCTCGCCGCGCTGATCCTCACGACGGTTGTCTCGGCGCAGCCGCTTCATGACGGGTCGCACGACTTCGACTTCGAGATCGGGACGTGGCACACGCATCTGAAGCGGCGGCTGCATCCGCTTACGGGATCGAATACGTGGGTGGAGATGAACGGGACGACGGTGGTCCGGAAGGTGTGGGATGGGAAAGCGAACCTCGTCGAGCTGACGGCGGACGGCGCGGGGAGCCACTTCGAGGGGCTCAGTCTTCGTCTGTACAACCCGCAGTCCCACCAGTGGACGCTCAACTTCTCGAACGCCGCCGACGGGACGCTGGCGACGCCGACAGTCGGCGAGTTCCACGACGGCCGGGGCGAGTTTTACGACCAGGAGACGCTCGGCGGCCGCGCGATCTTCGTCCGCTTCATCATCACGCCCGTCAACCCCGACTCGTGCCACTTCGAGCAGTCATTCTCCGCGGATGGCGGAAAGACGTGGGAGGTCAATTGGATCGCCGACGACACGCGGATGCCGGCGACGACGTCTTCGTTCCAGCTCACGAGCAGCACGTTCGCGGCGGGAGCGTCGATGCCGGACAGCACGCTGCTGAACGGGCTTGACTGCCACGGCCCGAATACGTCGCCGGAGCTGCGGTGGACGAGGGCGCCGGCCGAGACGAAGTCGTACGCGCTGATCTGCGACGACTACGAGGCGCGCGCGAACGACGGCTTCATTCACTGGGTCGCGTACAACATCCCGTCGACGACGACCGAGCTGCCGGCGAACGCCGGCGCCGCCGAGCCCGATCTCGCGGGGGGCGGACGTCACGCGTACAACGACTTTCTCCGCCGGCGGTACGACGGCCCCTGTCCGCCGGAAGGGCCGCCGCACAAGTACCGCTTCACCGTCTACGCGCTCGACCTCCCGCCCATCGACGACGCCGGCACACCGATGACGTGGCGCAAACTGCGCGTCATCATCCAGGGCCACATCCTCGCGCAGGCGTCGCTGACGGGACTACGCGGACACTGAGGGGCTACTTCAAGACAATGACTTTGCCGCTCTTCAGCTCGTAGTAGGCGACGACGACCGACACCTTCCTGTCCTGGATCGCTCGACTGATGATCGGGCTTTTCTTCTCCAGATCGGTCACCGTGTAGAGCGCGTTCTCTTTCGTTCGGAAGACCCAGCACTCAGCTCTCCTTTTCGGGTCCCGGCATTCCGGAGGGTCAGCCTTGAACGAGGCGTGAATCGTGTCGATGAGCGCGAGCAGGTTGTGGTTGTCGGGGTCCGGTTTGGGTCGGGTGTTCATCGCCTCTTCGACAGCGCCGCACTTTTCGTGGGCGAGGACGACGATGATCTTCGTCCATCCCTTGATGATCGCGTACTCCATGCTCGCGATCCCGAGGGTGTCGGTGACGTTGCCGGCCGAGCGGACGAGAAAGATCTGGCCGAGGTTCTGCCTGAAGACCAACTCCGGCGGAACACGGCTGTCGGAGCACGACAGCACGGTCACGCGCGGGTTCTGGCCGTTGGACAGCTTGTCGCGGGAATAGACCAGATCTTCGAATGTGATCGACTTCCCCTGGAACGCTTTGTTGCCGTCGTCGAGTCTTTTCCAATCCGGGTTCTGCTGCGCAAAAAGAGAGAGAGAGCACACGAGGGAAAGAGCTACCGCCGAAAAACGCATTATTTACCTCCGCCTCTGCGGCAGCAGTGTACGCCTACGCCGGAACGGAGCCGCGGGTCAGCTCGGTCATCTTGCGGAGGAACTTCGACCAGTCGACCGGCTTCGTGAAGTAGTCGTCGGCGCCGAAGGCGCGGGCGAGGTCGCGGTTGTCGGTGATCGAGACGATGACGATCGGGATCGAGGCGGTCGCGTTGTCGTTCTTGAGGCGGCGCAGGACCTCCATCCCCTCCATGACCGGCAGGATGAGATCGAGCGTGATCGCCATCGGCTGCATCGAGCGCGCGAGGCGCAACGCCTCCTCGCCGGAGCGCGCGCGGATGACGACGAATCCGGCGCTCAGCAGATACGCGCTCATGGTGTCGAAGGCGTCGGCGTCGTCCTCGACGACGAGGATGCGATCGCCGGGAGGAAGGACCGACCCGTCGGGCTGCACGATCGGACTCGGGATCGTGGCGCCGGCGAAGCGCGACGGCAGCGTGACGCTGAACGTGCTCCCCTCTCCGAGGCGGCTCTCGACCTCGATCGTCCCGCGCTGCAGCTCCACGAGGCGCCTCACGAGCGAGAGACCGAGACCGGTGCCGCCGACCTGGCGGTTCATGGTCGAGTCGATCTGCCGGAACTCGTCGAAGATGACTTCGAGGTCGCCCTCCGCGATGCCGATGCCGCGGTCGATGACGCTGATCTTGATCGCGCCGTTCTCGCGGCCCGCGCGCACGGTGACGAGGCCGCCGCTGAGCGAGAACTTCACGGCGTTCGACATGAGGTTGTAGAGGATCTGCTTCAGCTTCGCGTGATCGGTCTCGATGTCGCCGACCGTATCCGGCACGTCGATCTCGAACGTGACGCTCTTCCGCGCCGCCATCCCGCGCATCACCTGCGCCACGCTCTCGATCGCGGAGCGCACCGGGAAGGTCTCCGGGAAGATCTCCATCTTTCCCGCCTCGACCTTCGACAGATCGAGGATGTCGTTGATGATCGAGAGGAGGTGCTGGCCGGAACTGAGGATCGACTGCAGGAAGCCGAGGTACTTCGCATCGATGCGCTCGTGCAGGCGCTCGGTGAGGATCTCGGAAAACCCGATGATGGCGTTCATCGGCGTCCGGAGCTCGTGCGACATGTTCGCGAGGAAGCGGCTCTTGGCCAGGTTCGCCTCCTCGGCCTGATGGTTCTTGATCTGCAACTCGCGGAGCATGCGCGCCTTCGAGATCGCGGAGACGGCGTGCTCGCGGACGCGCGCGAGCCGCTGGATGTCGGCGCGCGTGAAGGCGTTCTCGTCGCTGAAATTGTCGAAGATGAAGAAGCCCTCGACCCGGCCGCCGAGCGTGACTTCCATCGCCAGCATCGACTGCGGCACCGGGAGGTGGCGCACCTTCTCGCTGCCTGCGAGCCAGCGGAAGTCTTTCTCCTTGATGAGGTAGACGCCCTCTTCGAGCTGCTCCGCGTGCTGCGAGTAGCGGCGCATCGCCTCCTCCGGCGAGAGCGTCACGCCTTTGAAGACGCCCGGCTCGTAGCCGGCGGTGGCAACGACGTCGGTGCGCCGCTGTTCATAGTCGATGCGCAGGAAAGCCGCCTTCTCGGCGTTCGGGAAGAGCTTCATCCCCTGGTCGAGGATGGCGTGGAGGACGTTGTCGAGGACGAACTCGCGGTTGATGATCTCGACGATGTTGTCGAGCGTCTCGATCTCCCGCGCCTGCGCCCGGATCTCCTCGGTGCGCGCGTTGACCTCCGCCTCGAGCGCGCGGTTGCTGCTCTGCAGGTGGCGGACGCGGTAGCGGTTGATGAGGTGTGCGGCGATGGAGACGAGCGCGAGATAGCCGAGGATCGCCCACCAGCGAAGCCAAATCGGCGGGTCGACCTGGAAACGGAATTGAAGGGGCGAGACCGACCAGACGCCGTCGCTGTTCGCGGCGCGCACCTCGAGCGTGTATTGCTTGTCGATGAAGAAGGCCGGGAGGTTGGTGTAGCGGATCTTGGTGTCCGGCTTCGGCGCGGACCAGTCGTCGTAGCCGTCGAGGCGCGTGCGGTAGCGGACGCGCGACTCGTCGCTGTAGGTCAGCGCGGCGTATTCGACCGCCAGCTCGTTCCCGCTGTTGGTCTGCCGCAATTCCGCGCTCCGCAGCCGGACGACCGGCGGGACGCGGTTCAACTCGCGTAGCGCGGGCGTGAAGACGGAGACGCCGCTGGGAGTCGCGAAGTAGATGCGGCCATCGGGCGCCGCCGTGATCGGGCCGTACGCCCACGCTTCGTCGTCGATCAGGCCGTCGTCCTTCGAGACGCGCGAGACGATGTGCATCGTGTTCGGATCGATCTCGACGAGGCCCGCATTGTTGCTGACCCAGATCGATCCGTTCGGCGCGACCGCGGTGCCGACGACGATGCCTCCGCCGAGCGTGGGGCGGAGGAAGGAATGCTCGACCTTGATCGGATTTGTCTGAAGGACGACCAGGCCGTCGCTCGTGCCGACCCATAACTTGCCGCGGTTCCAGAGAAGTGACCGCGTCGCGTTCGTCGGCGCGCCGGTCGCTTTCGTCCAGACCGCTGAAAACGTCAGCGGGGCCTGTGGTGACTTCGGATCGAACGGCGCCGAGGAGCGGTACAAGCCGCTGTCGGCCGTACTAGCGTAGACATATCCGCGGTCGTCGAGTGCAACGCCAGTCGCGCCGGTCGGAGGAAGCCCGGAGCTCGTGCGGAAGAAGAACCACTGGTCGCCCGCGACCGCGGTCACACCCCCCGTTCCGGCGAACCACATCGTGTCGCCGGCGCGAAGGACACAGTAGACGATGCCGATCTGCTTGCCGAAGATCGACGCCTTCCCGCCGTTCAGCGTGAGCACGTTCACGCCGCCGACGTCGCCGATCCACAGCCGCCGCTGCGCGTCGTAGGCGAGCGCGTAGACGGAGTTGCTGTTGAGGCCATCGTGGACCGTATAGAAGGTGTGCGTGCCGTCTTTGTGAAGCTCCGCGAGGCCGCCGCCGGTGCCGACCCAGGTCGTGTCGCCGTCCGGCAGCACGGCGAAGGCGCTGGGGTCGGGAAGCGACGGAGTCTCGCCGGCGTGCGACTGCCCGGTGTACGCCTGGAACGCTTCGTAGTCGCGGCGGAGGCGCGAGGCGCCGCCGTTCTGCGCGAACCAGAGGTTCTGCTCCCGATCCGCGTAGAGGTTCCAGAGCGTGTCGCCGAGGAGTCCGTTCGCGCGGGTGACGCGAAGGCGCTTCGAGCGGTCGCGCAGGTCGATCCGCACCGCGCCGTTGCCGAGGCTCGCGGCCCACATCGAGCCGTGCGACTCGAGCAGCGTCACGATCCGCTCGTTCAGGTCGTGGTTCACGAAGACGATGTGATCGCTTTCGTAGCGCCAGACGCTGCCGTCCATGCCGCCGGCCCACAACGCGCCATCGCTCGTCTCCGTGAACGTCCCGGCTTGCGAGGGACCGTTCGGGAGCGGATGCATTGTTCCGTCAGGCTCGAAGACGGCCGAGCCGCCGTTGGTGAACGCAACGGCGACGCTGCCATCGCGCCGCGCAAACATCGCCTCGATCGGGTGATTGTCGATGAGGCGCAGCGTCAGCCGGTTGCCGTCGATGCGGTAGCGGATGATGCCGCTCTGCGTCCCCGCCCAGACGGAGCCGTCGCGCACGGCGGCGAGGCAGTTGCGCCGAATGCGCATCGCGACGAGCGGCACGCTGCCGAGCTTCGAGACGAACTGCACGCGCGTGCCGTCGTAGGCGTCGAGCGGCTGCGCCGACACGATCAACCCCGCCTCGGAACCGACCCAGAGGTGATGCTGCCCGTCCTCGACCATCTCGCGGATCGTGAGGTCGACGAGGCCGTCGTTCTCGGCGTAGTTCTCCATCGAGTGGCCGTCGTACCGCGTGACGCCGGTCGAGTAGAAGCCGAACCAGATGAACCCGAGGTGGTCCTGCAGGATCTTCTGGACGCTGGCGGACGGGAGCGGCGAGACCTGGTCGCTCGGGGTGAAGTGCGTGAACGGAAGCTCCTGCCCGGCCGCGCAGAGGGACACGATCAGCAACGGGATGACGCACAGCGACCGGCGGAGCACGCTAAAAGTGTAAGTCGAAACCTACGCCGTAAGGCCGCGTAGAATCCGAATGTGGCCCGGTTCCGCGATTGGCTCGACCTCGGGAAGCATACGTTCAGCTCCCTGACCTCGGACGATTTCACGTCTCTCTACAGCCGCGACTGGACCGAAACCCGTCGCGCGCTGCTGGCGGAGCATCGCGAGGCGATCGATCGGGAGCCGAGCCGGCTCCGGCGCTGGGGACGGACGGTCAGCGCGATGGCCTACGGGCTGACGAAGCGCTTGTCGCCGGTGCGGCGGCTGGTCTTCGTCCTCACGTGCGTCTGGTTCTTCTTCTGCGTCCTCACGGTGTTCCACAGATCGGCGGGCCTTCTCGACCCTTGGCTCTTCGTCGAGATCGGCGGCGCGTTCGTCATCATGATCGTGCTCCTCGCGATGGAGCTGATCGGCAAGATCAAGTACCGCGACGAGCTGGCGCTCGCGCGCGACCTGCAGGCGACGCTGATCCCGAAGTACGCGCCGCGCACGCCGTCGTACGACATCTCGGCGTTCAATCACATCGCGAATACGGTCGGCGGCGATCTGTACGACTTCGTCCCGCTGCCGGACGATCGCGTGGCGATCCTCTTCGGCGACGCGTCCGGGCACGGGATGGCGGCGGGACTCGTGATGGCGGTCGCGCATGCCGCGTTCCGGACGCAGCTCGAGATCGACCCGTCGCCGTCGTCGATCATCGGATCGCTCAACCGGATCCTCTGCCGGACGGGCGGATCGCGATCGTTCTTCTCCTGCTGCTACATCCTCCTCTCGCCCGACGGTTCTTTCGGCGCGACGTTCGCCGGGCATCCGCAGATGCTGAAGCTGAGTCCTCAGGGACAGGTCGTCGAGCGGATCGGGCAGGGCGCCTATCCCCTCGGCATCAAGAGCGGCCTGGCGTGGGCCGAGGAGCATGGCTCACTCGCGCGCGGCGAACGGCTGCTCCTCTACTCCGACGGCCTGCCCGAATCGCGCGACGAACAAGATCGCGAGTGCGGCGAGGCGTACGTCGAGGCCGTCGTCGCCCGCCACGGCGAAGCCCCCGCCAATCTCCTCGTTGAAGCGCTCGTCGCCGAGTGGCGCAAATTCGTCCAGCACGCCCCGATCGAAGACGACGTCTCGATCATGGTGATGGAAAAGCGATAGCGCGCGGGCGCAGACAAGAATGTCTGCGCTCCATGGAAGCGTCGCCGTGGAGCGCAGACATTCTTGTCTGCGCCGTGGTCACGCGAGGATGCGCTTCTCGACCAACCCTTCGAACACCTGCAACGCGAGATCGACGCGGCCGAGGGGGGCGGAGACCTGGACGCCGGCGACGCGGGTGCGGACGCGTTCGAGCGTCTCGCGGGCGATGGCCACGCCCTCGTGGAGCGCATGCTCCTTGCTCTTGTCGCTCGCGATCCGCATCCGCTCCATCACCTCGTCCGGCACGCTCACGCCCGGCACTTCGTTGTTCATGAACTGGGCGTTGCGGTAGGAGAGCAGCGGCCAGATGCCGGCGACGATCGGGAGGTGCAGCTCTTCGATGCGGCGGAGGAAGTGCTCCAGCTGCGCGACGTCGAACACCGGCTGGGTGATCGCGTACTCGGCGCCCGCCTTGACCTTCCAGTCGAGGCGCTTCAGCTCGTAGTCGAGGTCGAGGTGACCGGGATTGACGCCGACGCCGATCGTGAACTTCGTCGGCTCGCCGAATGGGTTACCGCCGAGGTCGAGGCCGCGGTTCATCAGGCTGACCATGTTCGTGAGGCCGATCGAGTCGATGTCGAAGACCGCGGTCGCGTCGGGATACGGCCCCATCTTCGGAGGGTCGCCCGTGATCAGCAGCAGGTTGCGCAGACCGAGCGCGGCGCAGCCGAGGAGGTCGGAGTGCATGCCGAGGAGATTGCGGTCGCGGCAGCAGTAGTGGAGGACCGTCTCGATGCCGACGCGCTGCTGCACGAGCACCGCGACCGCGATCGCGCCCATGCGGTTCTGCGCGCGCGGCCCGTCGGGGACGTTCACGGCGTCGACGCCGGCATCGCGGATCGACTCCACCCCCTTCAGCATCGCCTCGGCGTTCGGCCCTTTCGGCGGCACGATCTCGATCGTCGTGACGAACTCGCCGTTCGCGATCCGCTGCCCCCACTTCGAGCGCGAGACGAGCGGCATCGGCTCGGCGCCCGCCGGCTGATCGCTCTTCCCGTTCCGCTCGATGATGACGAAGTTGCGGCGCGGCGAGAGCGGCCGCACGGCGTCCGCGATCATCTTGATGTGGTCCGGCGTCGTACCGCAGCAGCCGCCGATGAACTTGACGCCTTTGTGAATGAGCCGCTTCGCGTACTTCGCCATGTACTCCGGCGACGCCATGTACATCTGGCGGCCGTTCACCTCGCGCGGCAGGCCGGCGTTCGGCTGACACGAGATCTTCTTCGCGGTGACGGCGGTGATCTCCTCGATCGCGTCGAGCATGACGTCGGGACCGACGGAGCAATTCAGGCCGATGACGTCGGCGCCGGCGCGGTCGAGACGCTGCGCGATGACGCGCGGCGTGTCGCCGTAAACGGTACGGCCGTCGGGGCCGATCGTCATCTGCGCCACGATCGGGAGCGAGCAAACGTCGCGGATCGCGGCGATCCCCTGCTCGATCTCGGAGATGTTCGCCATCGTCTCGAGGATGAAGAGGTCGACTCCTCCGTCGACAAGCGCCTTTGCCTGTTCGCGGAAGATGTCGCGCGCCTCATCGACGCCCATCGGTCCGTACGGCTCGATACGGATGCCGAGCGGACCCATCGCACCGGCAACGTAGACGTTGTCGCCCGCGGCCCGGCGCGCGATCTCGACGGCGGACCGGTTGATGTCGCGCAGCTCGCCCTCGATGCCGAACGCGCCGAGCTTCACCCGGTTCGCGCCGTAGGTGTTCGTCTCGAGGATCTCCGCGCCGGCGCGGACGTACTGCTTGTGCACCTCGAGCACGATCTCCGGCGAAAGGAGATTCAGCTCGTCGTAGCACTTGTTGATGAAGACCCCCTTCGAATAGAGCATGGTTCCCATGGCTCCGTCGAAGAGGTAGACGTGCTCGTCTGCGATAGCGGTGATGAAGTCCTGCATAAAAGAAAAAGCCCCACGCCGGTCGACGTGGGGCCTGGGTCGAGTTCAGTTTCCTTCCGGCTATTTAGCTTTTTTTAAGCTGGTTGCAAGCGGCCCCCAAATCAGTCCAGCGTGTTCACTGTACGCCGAAGGAGAGATCGCCGCAACCCGGGTGGGAGCTTCCGCGCAAAGCGCGCTATTGACCATCCGCTGCCGGTCCGGTTTCCTGCCGGCGGATCGACGTGATGACTTCCTCGAGATCGAGATCCGCGAAGATCTCCCGTCTTTCTTTCGTATAGTCGCCATGACCAGGGTCGTACTGCATCATGAATCGCATCGCCCCTGCGGGTCCGAGCCGCTCGGTCAGCGCTTTCCAGCCTTCCAGCCGGATCTGGTATGCGGACATCGAGGATGACTTACTCATTCCTGACTCTCCTCATCGAGCACGAGCTCATCCGGCGTTACAACGTCCACCCGCATCAGATCACGCTGCTCTCGCGCTTTTCTGAGTAATTGATCGTCGGTGGTCACGAACCAGCGCGCTTCGGCTTTTTCGGCGAGCGCGAGATGCAGCGCGTCGAGAGGGGCGAAGCCCAGGGTGGAGAGAACACGAGCGCGTTCGTCGGTATCGGCGGCAGCATCGACCGGTCGAACGGCTTTCTGCAGCCAGAGGGCCGTCGCGAGGCGCCGGTCTTCGCGAGGATTGCGGTCGTTCTCGAACCGATGAGCCGGAGAGACAACGAGCTGAATCCTGCCGTTCTCTACCTGTTCGAAGATTCGTGCAACCGCTTCAGCTTCGCGCCGGATCCTCTCGCTCCGCGCGTCATCGAATGGACGCTTGAGCGCGCAGATATCCAGATAGATGATCGTTCCGCTCACCCCATCATCGTAATACGGCAGGAGAAACGGGTCCCGAAAGTGCTTCCTACCCCGTCACAGAATAGCTCGGGTATTTTGACACCGTGAACATGCTTGCTATCGCAGCGATCGCATTCGCGTTGGGCGGCACGGCGGTGAGCTCCGTCGAGACGTTGCCGGCGTGTCGCGCGGCCAGTGTGTCAATCCCGGAAGCGTGGAAGACGATCGGCGCGCAAGGGCGAGTGCAGTTCCGGATTCCGCCTGACATGCAGGAGACTCATGATCCGAAGTTGGGTTGCGTTCACGGATGCGAGGCGTGGTCGCGGGGTACGTTCAGAGTTGTCGTCGCACACGGCATCTGGGGAGTGGGCTCGTTCGACGACGAATGGCTGGCGCGTGCATGCGCCGAGACTCGAGGAACGCTCAGAGTCGTGTTGATGCCGTCGGAGGAGGGCAAGAAACACGTCGTGGTGGTATGGCCGGTGAACGACACGTCCACCCAGAGTACCAACGACATCCTCCTCAACGTTCAGTGGACTGATCCGACGGATGAGGCGGACGCGAAGAAGGTGATCGCATCATTGACCGCAAAACGATAAATCGGAACTAGATTAGACGACATGGATCCCGCCCCGTCGCCAAAACGAGCCGCGACGATATTTCTGCAGATCGTCGTCGTGCTCGTCGGAATCTGCGCCCTTGC
>DASXIH010000629.1:0-3156 GCA_036498125.1 Thermoanaerobaculia bacterium | reverse complement strand
GTGCTGCCCCGCCGATCCGCATGCCGATCAGCCGCGCCGCCGGCCACGCGAGGATCTGGGTTGCCGTCGCAATTCCGGCAATGAGTCCGAGGAGGCGATAGATCCGTTCCTTCGTGAGGATCCCGGTGACGACCAGCAGCGCGGACTCGATCAGCCAGAGGGGCGAAACGGTGGCCGCCGCATAGCGGAATGGGACCGCGGCGACGATCAACGTGACGCCGATCGTCGTCAGGACGAGGAACGTCAGCCGTTTGCGGCGAACGATGGGCAAGCGAGAGAGGACGAGCTCGATCACGCCCATCGTGAGCAGCGCCCGGAACGCCAGCTCCGGATGCGCCGACTGGTACCTCATGACGACCAGCAGGAGGGCGCTGTTCAGGATGCCGGCAACGGCCGAGACCTGTTCGTCGCCGGGCTCGCGAATGACGTACGAGATCCGGAAGACGGCCCAGTAGAGGAGCAGAATCGCGGCACTCGCGTAGAACTGCGGAAACGGCCGGACGTGTCCGCCCATCGGGGAGATGATCGGGATCAGCCAGATGAAATGGTTGATGTAGGCCGCGAAGATCCCGAGGATCTCGAGGCGGTACCACCGCATCCGGAGGACGACGAGCGTGAAGCCGATCGCAAGCGCGACGTTCGCGGTGAGGCTGTAGACGTCGACGCGATTGAGCGCCACGGTCGTAAAGGCGATCGAGAACGCCAATCCGGTGACGACCTGCGACTTGAAACGCAAGGTGTGCATCACCATCGCCACGACGACGGCGAGCATCACGGCGAAACCGGCCAGCGGCGACTGGATCACTCTCGCGGCCGGAATGTGATGCGCGGCGTACGCGACGAAGAAGAGGAGCGACCAGCCGCCGGCCAGCGCGGCGCGCGAGAGAACGCGGTAACGATCGCTGCGCTCGCCCCAGATGCCTGCGCCGAGGAGCACGCCTCCGACGACGGTACCGACGACAATTTTCCCAGCTGGACCGAGCTCGCGAAGCTGCCATGCGAGGAAGAAGGCGATGCCGAGGACGAGGATCGCGACGCCGATTTTGCTCAGCCAGTTCGAGCCGAGCATCTGCTCGAGGTCGAGCGCGGAACGAACGCGCTCGCTCCACGTCGGCCCTTCGGGCTCGGGAGGAGGCGGTGGAATCACCGGCCGAGGCGGTGGTGGCGGCGGTGGTGGTGTCTGGAGGACAGGTTTCGGTTGAGGAGGCGGCGCGACCGGTTGAACGACCGGCGCCGGCGGCGGGACGGCCTCAGTAACGCGTCGCTGTTGCGCCGCGATCGCCTGCTTCAGCGTCTCGACCTCGTCGTTGAGACGCGCCGTGCGCCGCCACAAGACGAACAGCAGCACGCCGAAGACGACGAAGAAAAATGCAACCATGTTGGACGCGATTGCCGTCCATCATAGCGCGAGCGTTCCGCCGTTACGGCGCGATCCGCTCGATGACCCAGTCCTTCGACTCGCGGAGGCGGTAGACGAAGCGGTCGTGCAGGCGGTCGGGGCGGCCCTGCCAGAACTCGATGAGATTCGGGATGACGCGGTAGCCGCCCCAGTGCGGCGGGCGCGGGATCGGGCGGTCGCGGTACGTCGAATCGAGCTCGGCGAAGCGCGCTTCGAGCTCGCCGCGTCCGAGGATCACTTGCGACTGATCGGAGGCCCAGGCGCCGAGCTGGCTCCCACGCGGTCGCGTCACCCAATAGGCATCCGACTCTTCTTCCGTCGTCTTCACGATCGCTCCCTCGGCGCGGACCTGGCGTTCGAGGGCAGGCCACCACCAGCAGAGAGCGGCGCGCGGGTTGTCGTGGATCTCGGCGCCCTTGCGGCTGCTGTAGTTCGTGAAGAAGGTGAAGCCGCGGCCGTCGAATCCTTTCAGGAGGCAGACGCGCGCGGAAAGGCAACCCTGCGTCGAGCCGGTGGCGACGGTCATCCCCTCCGGGAGACTCGGCTGCTCGCGCTTCGCATCTTCGAACCACTTGGCGAACTGCGCGTACGGACTCGGATCGAGATCGCTTTCGAGAAGTTGTGCCGTCACTTCATGCTCCCGCAAACCAATGGTAGAGGAAAAAGTAGACCAGCACACCGGTCACGGAGACGTAGAGCCAGAGCGGAAACGTCCACTTCGCCACGCGCCGGTGCTGCGGCACGCGCATCTTCAGGCCGTTGATGACGGAGACGATCGCGAGCGGCACGATGACGACGGCGAGGATCGTGTGCGAGATCAAGATCGTGAAGTACACCGGCCGGATGAATCCCGTGCCCGTGAAGCGCGTCACGATCCCATGTCGCAGGTAGTGGTTCGTCACGTAGCAGACGAGGAAGAGGAGCGACGTGGTGCACGCCGCGAGCATGAATCGCTTGTGCTGTTGGATCTTCTTCTGCCGGATCAGCACATAGCCGATGAGGAGGAAGACTCCGCTGAGGGCGTTCAGGGAGGCGTTGATCGCTGGGAGGACTTGGGCGACGGGCATGCGGGCGGGAGGGTACAGGATTGCGGCGAACTTCGTTAATCGGCGCGTCGCCTTTTGAACAGGACCAGGATGGCTCGATCAGTCGCCGACGGCAATTCGAGAATCCTGGATGAATTGGAGCGAATCAGCTCCTCGACTTGGTCGGTCGACCAGTTCTCGATCCGCAACCAAATGAGTTTGGGCGGATAGCCGAGTTGCATCGAGATTTCCGAGAAATCGGCATCTTTCGAGACGATGGTGAAGTCGTGCTCGCGCGCGTACGACCAGATCTCCGGATCGGCCACTTTGTGCAGATCGAGAGTCCAAAGGTGCTGAGAACCCGGAAAGAGATCTGAAAGGCGCGGAACGAGCGTTGGCGACAGGTGATGGTCGAACAGTAGTTTCAACCGTTCGCCACCAACGTCCTATGCTCGCGCTCCGCGGCGTAGCTAAGACAGGCGAGGATGTCCTCGTGCGTCAGATAAGGAAAATCGGCAAGGACCTGCTCCTCCGTCATGCCTGACGCGAGGTACGACAAGACGTCATACACGGTGATCCGCATGCCGCGGATACATGGCTGGCCGCCACGCTTCCCTGGCTCGACGGTGATGATGCCTTCGTATGCCATCTCGATCATTCTACGCGCCAACTGGTGCGGAAACCTTCCCGACGCGTCGGGCGGCGTTCCCGACACGCGCGGACGGCTTCCCG
>DASXIH010000628.1:0-15581 GCA_036498125.1 Thermoanaerobaculia bacterium | reverse complement strand
GAGTCGAAACTGCCGTCACAGTTCAATCACGATTTCTCGCGAATTCCCGCAACCGGCAACGGTTCCAAAACCGGCACGCCGAAGACGCTCTGGATCAAACCGGCGCAGCGCGACATCCCTCTTGATCCTTCGCTCTTCGTGCAACAGTCGAAAATGGGAAACGCCGGCAACATCGGGAAGCAGCGCGGGAACGAAAAGAAGGAAACGAAGGTCGAAACATCGATCCAAGCGGACATACCGGGCCGCACGGTCACCACGAACGTCGACGTCATCTTTCCGTGGAAATTCGGTCAACCGCGCCCACCATTCGAACCGACATTCTTCTGGGTGAAGGAGTTCAAGGCGGGAGCTGCCCGAGGTCCCACTACGACGCCGACCGGAGCGATTCAGGACAACTTGGCCTTGACGCTCTCGCTCAAGGGGCTGTGGTACGAGTTGGAGAATCTGAAGGCAGGCTTGCCGGGCGTCGAAGATCTAGGCTTGGGGGCGACGGTCGGTGTCTCTAGCGATTTGGTGAAAGGCTTCGGGCGTCCTGACCTCTCCGCAAAAGTTGGCGCAGAAGGCTCGTATCATTTCGGCAAGTCACCAGTGTACTTACAAGCCGAAATCTCCTACGGCATTACGATTCCGTATGGCGGCAAGCCGCAACTGACTCCGACGACTACGTTCGGTTTCAAGATTGTGATCCCCTGACGCGAGGAGGTTGAAGATCTCTCGCAAGTACACCCTCGCCTGCCCCTTGGCACGATCGCGAACGCCGCCCCGAGGTAGAGCGCCAGCATGGGACAATGATGCCTCATGCAGAGCCGTAGAAGGTTCCGAATGCGAACGTTCCTCGCCGTCATCCTGATTGCAGCCACCGTGCAGATGGAAGCGCGCACGCGCGCCACGCGCTCGACGCCGCCGCCGCTCGATGCGCAAACGCTGAACGCCGCGCAACTGGACGGCCCCATCGACATGAAACCGGGCGAACAGCGCCTCCTGCGGCTCGTCCACTGGGTGTGCTGCGTCTACCCGCTTCCGGTCACCGCCGACGTGCAGTTCTCAGCTACGCTGCCGCAGCACGTCTCGCTCGACCCGGGCGGCCTGCTGACGGTCGGTTCGGACGTCTCCCAAGCTGTCTCGTTCCGGGTGTACGCCAACATCGAGCACGGACGGCGGATCGTTTCGGCCGACGTGTACGTCGACACGAAGCAGTCGAACCCGTTGCGTGGGAGTTGGACGCAAACAAGCGAAATCGCCTGCGACGGCGGACATGAGGTCCCTTCGCTACAGCCCATTCGCCAGCTCGTGTTCCATGGAGACCGGACGTTCAGCGTCACATGGACGCCGTTCGAAGTCTACGAGGACTACTGGGGCTTCTACGCCTTCGATCAGCCCCCCGGTCATCTCACGATGGGCATTCGAGGAGGCAACTACGTGCCGGCGTCGTTTGCGGGCGACGGTACATACTCGATCACCGAGCAAGATGGCGTCAGGACGCTGACCATGCGCGGCGTCTTTCCGGGCCGGGTCAAGAACGGACAACAGATTCCTGTCGCCGCGTGCGGCGCCGTCTTCATCTCTTCGCAGTAATGCGTTACCTAGCCCGCCCGCGCGAATGCGCCAGGTGCAGGAGCTCCTGCGAGTAAACCCTGGGAAGAAAGGTGCTCGTCCACATCGGGCCAATGGATGACGAAGCCACCGCCGATGATCCGAAAATTGTCACGCTGAGCCTCGCTTGCATTGAGCAGACGCGGGTACCACGCAAGAGGCACGATCAGCGTGCGCCCATCAAGTAGGTCGACTTCGAGCGAGTCGTCGGTTATGCGAACTGCCGTAACTTGGTCGCCTGCCTTTGGCTCCGAAGTACTCATGCCATTTTCTGAGGCAAATCTCCCGGTTCGCGCGTGATCAGAAATCCTGCATCAGCCGTTTCGAGATCGCCGGGAGGATGGTCATGTCGTCCGCGACTCCGCGGGTGAAGACGACGATGACGTACTTCTTGCCGGTCGGGAGCTCGACGTAGGCGGCGTCGTGGCGGACTTCGCTCGTCCAGCCGGCTTTTGACCAGAGCTTGGAGCCGGCGGGGAGGGATTCGCCGAGGAACTCTTTGACTTGGTTTTCTTCCTTGCGGGGCGGGTCGAGGGGGCGCGCGAGGAGGGTCATCATCGCCTCGGACGCGGCCGGCGAGACGGCGTGGCGGCGGACGATCCAGAGCATCAGCGAGGCGACGGCGTTCGTCGTCGCGCGGTTGCGGCGCTCGCGGTTCTCGCCGACCACCTGCCTGTCGCGGCCAAACGGGCCGAAGCTCCACGGCTTGGCCATGGCGCTGATGTCGTAGCCCATCGAGCCGAACCACTTGTTCGCGACCGCGCGCTTGTCGAGGAACTTGCGCAGCGCGCGGCCTTCCAGGACCGGCCCGCTGCAGGTGTCGCTGATGACGTCGAGGATGAATGCGGTCGCGTCGTTGTCGGAGACGCCGATCATCTCCTTCAGCGCGCGGTCGACGTCGGGCATGGTCTCGAGCTTCTGGTGAAAGACCTCGGTCATGAAGAAGAGTTTGACGACCGACGCGGGGTAGAACGGCGCGTCGCCGTGGTAGTCGCCGCGCCCGATCGCGCTCGGCATCGTGACGTCGATGACCGTCATGCCGAGGTTGTCCGGCGTGAGCTTCGGGAACTGCTTGAGGACGTCGTCCGCCGCGTGCTGCAGCTTCGACTGAATCGACGGATCGATCGGGAGGTCCTTGAACTCGCGGTAGTCGGCACGGAGCGGCAGCGCGGCGAGGAGCGCCAGGGCGAACGCAAAACGAAATCGCATGGCGCTACACCTTTCGCCAGTCGCGAATGCGTTGGGCGACCTGCTCGGGGGTGAAGCCGAGGTGTTCGGCGATCTGCTCGTAGGGCGCGGAGGCGCCGAAGTGGTCGATTCCGATGACGAGGGCGTCGTGGTTGACGTACTGGTACCAGCCGGTCGAGCGGCCGGCCTCGATCGCGACGACCTTGCTGCGGTCGCCCATCACCTCATCTTGATACGAGACGTCCTGGCGTCCGAAGAGGTCGAGACATGGTGCGGAGACGACACGGGCATTCACGCCTTCGCCCCGCAACAGCTCGGCGGTCTTGATCGCCAGTGGCACCTCGGATCCGGTTGCGATGATGGTGAAGTCGCCTTGCTCGAAGCCGCCGAGGACGTACGCGCCGCGGTAGATCTGGTGCGGATCGAAGTCGAGCGGCCGCGCGATCGGGTCGAGTTTCTGGCGCGTCAGCACGAGTACCGTGGGACCGGTCGCGTGCCCCACCGCCCACGCCCACGCCATCGCGACCTCGGCGCCGTCCGCCGGGCGGAAGAGCGTCATGTTCGGGATCAGCCGCAGCGAGAAGAGCTGCTCGATCGGCTGGTGCGTCGGACCGTCCTCGCCGAGGAACACCGAGTCGTGCGTGTAGACATAGATCGACGGGATGTTCATCAGACATCCGAGGCGCACCGACGCGCGCATGTAGTCGGAGAAGATGAGGAATGTCGCGCCGTAGCAACGCCAGGAACCGTACAGCGTCATGCCATTGACGATCGCGCCCATCGCGTGCTCGCGGATGCCGAAGTGGAGATTGCGTCCCTTGAACACGTCCTCCTTCGGCGGCTCATTGCGGTCGTCCTTCGGGCGCTCGATCGAGCCGGCGTCTTTGATCAGCGTGTTCGTCGATGGCGCTAGGTCGGCGGAGCCGCCCACGACGAACGGCGCGATCGCGGCGAGGTTCTGGATCACCTGCCCCGACAGCGCGCGCGTGGCGATCGGCTTGTCGCTCTTCGCCGCGTCGAGCAGCGCGGTCTCGTAGCCGTCCGGCAGCCGGTGCGACCAGTAGATGTCCCACTGCTCCGCGAGCTCCGCGTTGCGCGCGCGCCAGTCCTTCATCGACTTGTCCCACTGCTTGTGCGCGCGCGAGAGCTTCTTGGTCTTCCGCGCGAACTCGGCGCGCACCTCGTCGGGGACGTAGAACGTCGGCTCCGCCGGCCACCCGAGGGCTACCTTCGTCGCCGCGGCCTCCTCGGCGCCGAGCGGTTCGCCATGCGCGCGCGCCGTGCCGTGGAACTTCGGCGAGCCCCAGCCGATGACGGTCTTCGCGATGATCATCGACGGGCGGTCGGTGACGCGGAGCGCCTTCTTGATCGCCTTGCGGATCGCGTCGCGGTCGTGGCCGTCGATCTTCTGCACGTGCCACCCGAGGGCCTCGAAGCGGCGCCTCGCGTCATCGGAGTACGAGAGGCGCGTCTCCCCCTCGATCGAAATGTTGTTGTCGTCGTAGAAGTAGATGAGATTGCCGAGCCCGAGGTGGCCGGCGAGCGACGCCGCTTCCTGGCTGATCCCTTCCTCGAGATCGCCGTCGGAGCAGATGCCGTAGATGTGATGGTCGATGGGGGTGAAGACCTCGTCCGTGTTGAAGCGCGCCGCCATCATCTTCGCGGCGAGCGCCATTCCGACGCTATGCGCCAGCCCCTGCCCGAGCGGACCGGTGGTGACCTCGATCCCGCTGGCGTGGCCGTACTCGGGATGTCCCGCCGTTTTCGAGCCCCACTGACGGAAGTTCTTCAACTGCTCCAGCGTCATGTCGGGGGAGCCGGTGAGGTGGAGCAGCGAATACAGCAGCATCGACGCGTGGCCGCACGAGAGGACGAACCGGTCGCGGTTCTTCCAATGCGGATCCGCCGGGTCGTGGCGGAGGAATTCGGTGAAGATGACGAACCCGATATCGGCCAATCCCATCGGCGTGCCGGGGTGTCCCGACTTCGCTTTTTCGACGGCATCGACCGCCAGGAACCGGATGGTGTTGACGCAAAGCTCTTCGAGCTTGTCCTTCGCACCTATCTTCGGTTCGTTGCTCTCCTCGGCCACTTGAATGGCCGTGGCGGCGCTCGTTTGATCCATCGTCAACCTCCTGATCCGCGAGAGGATCGGGATTATACTCGTCGCGTTTTTCCCCAAAATTTTGTGCAGAACGCCGGAGGGAGAATGCCAGTTGACGACAGCGTCACGGTCAAAGGTTCACCCGTGTGGAGCCTGCAGAAGTTCATCGATGCACAGCTTTCGCCCGAACAGCGGGAGAAGGTGTTCGAGGCGCTTCCGCCCGAGTACGCGTCACGGTTCCGCTCGCCGATCCTTGCCACCGAAACGGTGCCCGTCCACATGCTCAACGTCTTCACCGAAGCGGCCGCCAACGCCCTCGGCGAGCCGGTCGACTCCTTTGCGCGCCGCGCCGGGCGCGAGGCGGCAGGCGACGCGGTCAAGGGGATCTATCGCTTCTTCGCGATGGTGCTGACGCCGCCGGCGCTGCTGTCGAAGGCCTCGCAGATGTGGAGCTCGCTCTACAACCGCGGCGACATGCGCGTCGAGGATCAGACGTCCTCCAGCGCGCGCATCCGCATCCTCAACTTCCCGTCCGAGGTCGCCGGCTGCAGCCGCATCACGGGATGGATGGAGCGGATGGCGGAGCTGACCGGCGCGAAGCAGGTGAAAGTCGAACAGACGCAGTGCTACGCGAAGGGCGCGCCGCACTGCGAATGGGTCGTTCGCTGGTCATGAACGTTTTTCCGCTTCAATCCGACCACCCGCTCTTCCGCTACTTCACGGACGACGAACGCGACCGCGTGGAGCGGCTTGGCGAGTTGCGGCATGTGCCGGAGGGGCAGTACCTGATCCGCGCGGGAGATACCGACTCCACGCTGTTCGCGGTCGAGGGAGGACATCTCGACATCGTCGCCGGGCGCGACGGACAGGCGGCGACGGTTGCCACCGTCGGCCCGGGCGACGTCCTCGGCGAGGTGTCGTTCATCGACGACTCGCCGCGCACGGTGTCGGTGATGGCCGGCGAAGCGACGATCGTCCGCGCCTGGAACTCGCGCACGCTCGCCGAGGGACTCGCGTTCGAGCCGCACCTCCTCGCGAAGTTCTCCGTCGCGATGTGCGAGCTGCTCGTCGAGCGGCTGCGGGACACTGCCCGGCGGGTCTGATTTGCAGGGCCTCATCCGCGCGCTGCAGCTCGTCGGCGTCAACGCGGTCCCGGCGTGGGGCTTCTTCGACGATCACTGGAGCGCCTCGAGCACGCTGATCGTCTATTGGTTCGAGAACATCATCGCGACGCTGTTGATCGCGGTTCGCATCGTCATCCATCGGCGGGTCACGAAGAAGCGCGGCTACTTCGCCTCGAAGAAGAGCTACAACTCTTTCCTCTCGTCCTTTCTCGCTTCCTCGCTCCTCTTCACCGCCGTTCACGGCGTGTTCATCGCCGTGATCGTCCTGATCATCGCGAAGACCGGTCCGGCCAACCGTCTGGACGTCGAGCACGGGATCGCTGCCGTGACCGCCTTCCTCGCATTCGGCCTGCTGGTCGATCTCGCCCGGATCAGGAACACGTCGTTCGCCTATATCCGCCAGCTCACGGAGCACGCCCTCGGGCGGGTATTCGTCATCCACATCACGATCCTGGTCGGGATGATGATCGCGATGTTCACCGGGAAGACGACGGCGATCTTCATCGTATTCGTCACGCTGAAGACCCTCCTCGACATCGCCGGCCAGACGCCGCAGTACGACCCCACCGAAGCCCCGCGCTGGCTCAACGCCATCATGCCGAAGCAGAACGGCAAGACCTTCGCCGACTTCTGGCGAAAAGACCACGCCGCCCGTATCGAGAGCGCCGCCGAAGCAGAGCTGCCGATCACGTCACCCGACGCCGTGCAGGGTGCGGCTCTTAGCCGCACCAAGGGCCGGCAAAGAGCCGGCCCCTACACAATGTAGAGAAATGACGGACATTGATTTACCGAGGAGAATCGGTCCGTGATTTACGCGGACACGCATTTCTACCAACATCGACATGTCCCGCATCTCATCAAAGAGGGCAGAACGTTCTTCGTCACGTTCTGCACGCACGAGCGAGTCAGCCTGCCTGCCGAAGCGCGGGACAAAGCACTCGCATCAAGCATCCATGATCACCAGGTTCTCTGCTGGGTCGATTCCGTCGTGGTGATGCCGGATCACGTTCACCTCATCGTCGCGCCGTACGAGAATTCCACACTCGATCGCGTGATCGGTCGGATCAAGAGCGCCTCGTCATATCGCATCAATCGTCTTCTCGGTCGAAAAGGACGCCTCTGGCAACGCGATTCTTTCGACCATCTCATCCGCCATGACGAGAGCCTCCACGAAAAACGTGAGTACATCGCGAACAATCCAGTGAGAGCTGGCCTCGTCAACGATTGGCGGGAGTACAAATGGTTCTGGCGTGCGTGCGATGTGTAGGGTGCGGCTCTCAGCCGCACCAAGGGCCGGCTAAGAGCCGGCCCCTACACGTTCCCACGGCTTGTAGTTCCGGACGAACTGGATCCGCTTCGTGAGCGAGGGGTGACTGTAGCGCCAGAACTCGATGAAGGCGTTCGGGGTGGGGTCGACTTTGGAGTCGAGGGCGAATTTGACGAACGCGGAGGCCATCGGGTCGTTGAGGTGCGTGAGCTCGAGGCCGAAAACGTCGGCTTGGTGCTCCATGTGACGCGAGATGCCGCTGCTGATCGGCGAGATGAGAAAGACGATGGCGCCGAGGATCATGAAGAGCCACGGCAGGGCGGCGGGGTCGTCGTTCGACTCGACGCCCCAGCGCCTCCCCCACCGCGCGAGGCCACGCTCGTAGAAACGCTGCGCGAGGAAAGAGACGAAGAGCGAGATCACGACCGTCCAGGCGAAGCCCTGCCAGATGTGCTTCATCACGTAGTGGCCCATCTCGTGGCCCATCACCGCGAGGATCTCGTCGCGGTCGAGCTTCTGCAGCAGCGTGTCCCACATCACGATGCGGTTCGTCGGGCCGAGACCGGTGACGTAGGCGTTCATTTCCTTCGTCTGCTTCGACTTGTCGACCTCGTAGACACGGCTTCCTTCGATCCCCGCACGCGACGCTTCCTGCAGCAGCGCCTGGCGCAACGACACGTCTTTCAGCGGCTCGAACTTGTTGAAGAGCGGGTCGAAGAGGATCGGCGTCAGGACGATGCCGACGAACGACACGACAACGGTTCCGATCCAGACCGCGATCCACCAGCGCTTGATCTTCCGGATCGCGAGGAACGCGAGCGCGACGAGGAAGCCGCCGATGAGGACGTTCACCCCCCACTCTTTCCCGAAGTCGCCCATCCACGACGCGAAGCTCTGGCTCGTGAGGTCGAACTCGTGGGGGACGTGAAACCCGCCGTAGTACGAGAGCGGAAACTCGATGAGCGTCGTGACGACCGCGAAGAGGAAGTAGTAGACGAACGCCGCGATGAATCGCTTCCGCCCGATCCGCTGCGCCCACTCGCGGAGCCGTCTCGAGAGGCCGCTCGCGAGGACGAAGGCGAGCATCGCGAAGCCGAAGACGGTGTCGACGAAGTAGAGGGTGTCGATGATGCGCGAGTGCCGCCGCATCTCGGGAGTGACCTTCACCTCGAAGCGATGGTCGCCCGATTTCGCCGCGGTGCCGGAGCCGCCTTCGGCGGCGTGGGCCGGCTGAGAGCCGGCCCCTACACAGACGGCAAAGATGCCGATCGCGAGTAGCGTGCGGAACACACGGAGCAGTTTATGCGCGAAGGGCTTCGACCGGTTGCAGGCGCGAGGCGGAGATCGAGGGGTAGAGGCCTGCGAGCAATCCGATCGAGATGGCGAAGCCGCTCGCCAGGGTGATGCCGAACATCGAGAGCGGGAGGCCGGCGGGGAAGGCTTTCGAGATCAGCTTCACGACGACGATGCCGCCGCCGACGCCGACGAGCGCGCCGACGACCGACAAGGTGATCGACTCGATCAGGAACTGGACGAAGATCTCGCTGCCGGTCGCGCCGATCGACTTACGCAGGCCGATCTCGAAGAGGCGTTCGGAGATCGAGATCTTCAGCACCGAGAAGATGCCGACGCCTCCGATGAGCAGCGAGATGCCTGCGACCGCGAAGAAGATGATCCGCCAGTTGCGCAGGACCGTCACGACGTTCCCGCGCTCCTTCTGGATCTCCTTGCCGACGTTCTCGATGTGCACGTCGTTGATCCCGTTGTGCGCGCGCACGATGGTCCGCGCCGCCTCATCCTCGGCGTCGATCGACTTCTCCGGCTCGGTCGCCTTCGCGAGAACGTACGAGATCGCGTTCGCGCGGCCGAACATGTCGCCGTAGATCGTGAAGGGGATGTAGACGCCGCCCGTCTCTTTCCGCATGTCGTCGTCGTTGACGAAGTCCATGTTGAACTTCGTGCCGACGCCGATGACGGTGAGCCGCCGGCCGCCGAGGTTGATCTGCTGGCCGACCGCTTCATCGCCGCCGAAGAGTTGCTCCTTCAGCTTGTACCCGAGGATGCAGACCGGCGCGATGCCGGCGTTGTCGCTTTGCGAGATCCAGCGGCCTTCCGACGTCTTGCGGTTCTTGATCGCGGCGAACTCGCTCGTGACGCCGTAGACGTTGATGCGGCGGGTGACGTGGCCCGCGGTGACGACCGCGCGCGTCTCGCCGACGGGCGAGATGCTGGTGATGTTCTCCGCGCTTTCGAACCAGTGCAGGTCCTCCACGCGAAGTCCGCGCGAAAGGTACTGCTTCGCCCGCTCGACCCGGTCGGACGGCGTGCGCGGCGACATGACGATGACGCCGTCCATGCCGAGGTCCGCCACGCCTTTCCAGACCGCGGCCTCGACGCCGTCGAGCACGGAGAGCACGACGACGATCGCGAGCGTGCCGAGAATAACGCCGATGAGCGTGAAGAGCGAGCGCAGCGGATGCGCCTTTACCTCTTCGTAGCTGGTGCGGACCGACTCTCCGATTTGCATCGCTACTCCGTTCTGAGCGCTTCGATCGCGTTCAAACGCGAGGCGCGAATTGCGGGATACATCCCGAACACGAGTCCCGTTCCGGCGGCGAAGATGAGCGCCTTCACGGCGGTGTCGGGCGACATCTGCGGCGTGGCGCGGAGCAGCAGCCCCATGCCGGCGCAGAACGCCTGGCCGACGAAGAGGCCGAGGAAGCCGCCGAAGACCGAGACGAGGATCGACTCGGTGAGGAACTGCACGAAGATCTGCGCCGGCGTGGCGCCGATCGCCTTGCGCGTCCCGACCTCGCGCACCCGCTCGTTGAACGACGCGAGCTGGATGTTCATGACCACGATGCCGCCGACGATCAGCGAGATGAGCCCGCAGATCATGAAGGTCATGTCGTACATCTTGTTGTTCTGTTCGTTGCGCTTGAGGTTCGCGACGCGCGAGAAGACTTCGAAGTCCTCCACGCCGTGCTCGCGCTGGAGAATGTGCTTCGTCTCGTCCACCGCCTGGTCGGCGCGCTTGATGTCGCGCATCCGGACGTGCATGAAGCTGATCTTCCCCTGCTCCAGCGCCTCGCCCTTGCGGGTGACGAGCGTCGTGATCGGGATGTAGATCTGCCGGTTCATCCAGCGCATGTTGTTGTGCTTCTTGTCGAAGCTGAAGTACTTCTCCTCCATCACGCCGACGACCTCATAACCGCTGCCGTTCATCGTGATCGTCTTCCCGAGCGGATCCTCGGAGCCGAAGAACTCGGCGGCGCGCTCGGAGCCGAGGACCACGACGCGTGCCGCGGAGGCGACGTCGTTGTCGCTGATGAAGCGTCCGCGCGCTGCGTGGAAATCGTTCATCGGCGAGTACGCAGGCGAGATGCCCATGATGCTCCGCTCGTGCTCGACGGTGCGGTAGCGGATGAGCATCGACTGATTGCTCACTGGCGAGACGAGGTCGATCTCTTTCGCGTCGCGGCGGAGCGCCACGACGTCGTGGTACGTCAGTCCCTTCGAGGCGAGCGCCTTCGCGTTCTGCGTCACCTTGCCGGTCGGCTTGTCGTCGATATAGATCTTCTGGATGCCGCCGCTGATGCGGTAGTACTCCATCGCCTGCCCCTTGCCGGTGACCGACAGCGAGAACGTCGCGACGATCGACCCGGCGCCGAGAATCACGCCGAGGAGCTGCAGCATCGTGCGGCCGAAGTGGTCCTTGATGTCGCGGATGCCGTCGATGATGGATTCGAAGAGGATCATGGCTATTAGTCACTGGTTACTGGTCACTCGTCACTGGTCCAGTCGCCAGTGACCAGTGACTAGTCACCTAATCGATCGTGTCGCCATCGACGATGACCCCGTCCACGATCTTGATGCGCCGGTACGTGCGTTCGGCGATCGCGGGGTCGTGGGTGACGAGGACGATGGTCTGGCCGGCTTCGGAGAGCTCTTCGAAGATCTGGATGATGTCGGAGCCGGTCTTCTGGTCGAGGTTGCCGGTCGGCTCGTCGGCGAGGACGAGCGACGGGTTGTTGACGAGCGCGCGGGCGATGGCGACGCGCTGCCGCTGGCCGCCGGAGAGCTCGTTCGGGCGGTGCTTCGCGCGTTTGTCGAGGCCGACGCGCTTGAGCGCTTCGAGCGCGCGCTCGCGCCGCTCGTCGGTCGAGGTGCCGGCGTAGAGGAGCGGCAGCTCGACATTCTTGAGGATCGTGGCGCGCGGCAGGAGGTTGAACGTCTGAAAGACGAAGCCGAGCTTCTGGTTGCGGATGCGCGCCAGCGCGCGGGCGGAGAGCGTCGCGACGTCTTCGCCGTCGAGCCAGTACTGCCCGGTGCTCGGCGAGTCGAGGCAGCCGAGGATGTGCATCAGCGTCGACTTGCCGGAGCCGGAGGGCCCGGTGATCGAGACGAACTCGCCGGCCGCGATGCTGCAGTCGACGCCGCGCAGCGCCTGCACCTCGTTCTCACCCGAGTCGTACGTCTTGGTGACGTTCTCGAGCGTGATGAGGCCGCGCGCCGCTGCCGGCTTGCGTTCTTCGAATTTCAGGATGGCGCTCATGCTTGCCTCGCGACTAGTCGTCGTTATCTTCACGACTAGTCGTCGTTGTCGTCTTTCTTCTTGTCCTGCGGCAGGGTCGGGTCTTCGAGCGCGAGCTCCTCGCCCGCTTTGACGCCGCTCACGATCTCGACTTTGGCGTTGTCGGCGAGACCGGTGACGACCTTCCGCTTCTCGAAGAAGGTCTTCCACGCTTCCTTGTCGTCCTTCTTCGTATTCTTGGCGGCCGCCTCGATCTGCTTCGCGTCGAGCGTCTTCTTCACGAACACGATCTCGCCGTCGTCGCGCTGGAAGACCGACTCGACCGGCACGGTGAGCACTTTGTCCTTCCGCTCGCCCTTCACTTCGATGTTCGCGGTCATGCCGCTGCGGAGCTCGCGGCCCTGCGCGTCGAGGCGGACTTCGACGTCGAACACGCGCACCTTGTCGTCGATGCGGACGGCCGGCGCGATGCGGTCGATGCGTCCCTGGAACGCGATTTTCGGGTAGGCGTCGAGCGTCACCTTCACCGGCATGCCGACGCGGATCTTGCCGATGTCGACTTCGTTGACGCCGGCCTTCACGATCATCTTCGAGACGTCGGCGACGGTGAACAGCACCGTGCCGGCGTTGAACGACGAGACGCCGCTGGTGATCGACTCGCCGATCTCGGCGTCCTTCGTCAGCACCACGCCGTCCATCGGCGCGACGACGTTCGATCCCTCGAACTTCTCGGGCGACTGGCCGATCGGGATGCCGCTCTTCTCGACGAGCGTGTACTTCTCCTGCGACTTCTCGAGCTCCTGCTTCGCCGCGAGGTACTCGGTCTCGCTGTCGCGATTCTGCTTGCCGGCGAGGAGGCCGACGTTGAAGAGGGCGTGGTCTTGGTCGTAGTTCTTCTTCGCCTGCTCGTAGCGGATCTGCGCGGCGCTGAGGGCGTTCTTGGTGTCGGCGAGCGACTGCGCCTGGTTGAGGTCGGGCTCGACGCGCGCGAGGACGTCGCCGCGATGCACGGAGTCGCCGTCGCGGTGGAAGATCTGCGTCACTTTGCCGCTCACCGCGGACTTGACGTCGACCTTGACCTCGGGCTGGACGTTGCCGACTTCGGTCACCTTGACCTGGACGTCAGCGACTTCCGCCTTCCCGGTCTTCACCGGCGACTTCGGCGCTTCCTTCTTCCCGCCGGCCGCCTTCATCGCCACGAACGCGGCGATCACCGCGATCGCAAAAATGATCGAGAAGATGACGACTTTCTTTTTGCGCTTCGCACTCATCATTCAGCCCCCACTTGATGAGTGCTTATTCGTCCCTTTCTGCAAAGGGTTGCAGGAACTTGTTACAAAATGCGCCATGCACCGATTCGCGGCCGTACTTTTTCTCGTCGCTTCCGCTTCCGCTGCGCATGCCGCCGACTGCGGCCTCGCGACGTTCGGCGTCGAGGTCACGAACCTCTCACGCGCGTCGCGCCACAGCTCGGGCATCGCCGACGGCACCTACGGAGTCGTCATCACCGAGGTCCTGCCGGGCAGTCCCGCGGCAAAGGCGGGCATCGTCGCCGGCGACGCGATCGTGGCGATCGACGGCCAGCCCGTGCACGACTCCTTCACGTACATGGACACTGTCGGCGCGAAGGCGTGCAACGCCGCCGTGAACGTCGAGATCGTCCATCGCGATCAGCATGTCGAGAAGGTCGTCAAACCGGTCGACGCGGCGACGTTCTACAAACCTGCATGCGACGGCGGCGGGGTCACCGCCTGCTTCCGGGTCGCGTGGCTCCTCGCGGGCGGCAGCGGCGGCCTGCAGCAGGACCGCGAGACCGCGAAGAAGATGATGCGCGACGCGTGCGAGCCTCACTCCGGAAAGGGCTCGGCCGCGGCATGCGAATACCTCGTGGCGGATCATTTCATCACCGACGAGGCCGAACGGCGCCGGCTCCTCGAGCGCGCCTGCGACGAAAACAACGGCACGGCGTGCACTGACCTCGCCTTCCTCTACGCGACCGGCACCGGCGGCGTGGCGCGCGATGACACGAAGGCGACGCCGATCTTCGTCAAGGCATGCGACGCCGGCGATCCGAGCGGCTGCTACAACGTCGGGCTGATGTACGAAGACGCGCGGGGCGTGAAGACCGACCATGCCATCGCACTGGCGGCGTATCGCGACGGCTGCGAAGGCGGTTTCTCCAAGGCGTGCCTCGGCGTCGGACTCTCCTACGACAACGGCTACGGCGTCGCGAAGTCGGACGAGCGCGCCGCGTACTACTACCGCCGCGCATGCGACGGCGGAACGTCCGCGGGTCCCGCCGCCGGCGCGTGCGTCAATCTCGCCGAGCTGCTGCAAATCGGCCGCGGCGTTGCGAAGGACCAGGCGAAGTCCGTCGAATTGCTGACGAAGGTCTGCGACATGGCTCCCGATCCCGACGACAGCGACTCCCCCTCGCAGATCGTCCGCGGCTGCGCCGTCCTCGGCGCCGCATACCTGGACGGCCTCGGTGTCGCGCCGGACATCAATCGCGCCATCGAGCTCTCGAAGCACGCGTGCGACGCCGCCAACGCGATGGGCTGCTTCAACCTCGGCGTCATCTACGGCAACGGCGACAAGGTCACACGCGACGACGTGAAAGCGGCGCGCTACTACCGCCGGGCGTGTGATGCCGACGACGCACCCAGCTGCTTCGAGCTGGGGCGCTTGACCGCGGACGGTCACGGCGTCGATCAGAGCGACGAGGCGGCCGCGGTGCTGTACGAGAAAGCATGCAACGGCGAGGAACTGAACGCCTGCGTCAACCTCGGCGATCTGTACGGCCGCGGCGCTGGCGTGCCGCACGACGACAAGAAAGCGATCGCACTCTTTCGCAAAGGATGCGACGCCGATGTGGCCGAGGGTTGCTTCAACCTCGGGAATTACTACGCCGACGGCACCGAGGTCGCGGCCGATCCGAAGCGCGCGGCGGAGCTCTACGCCCGCGCGTGCAAGGGCGGCCTCGCGGTCGCGTGCGAGAAGGTCAAGTAGCTACAGGCTCTTCAACTGCTCCTGCGGATACGCGCGCGCATCGACCTTCGGGTGCGCTTGCGCGATCTTTCCGTTCTCGTCGATCACATACGCGATGCGGCGGGCGTACTCGTCTTTCGGCGAGTCGGCCGCGCCGTAGGCGATGCCGATCTTCCGGTCCGTGTCGCAGAGGAGCGGGAACGGGAAGCTGTTCTTCTTCGCGAAGTGCGCGTTCTCTTCGACGGTGTCGAAGCTGATACCGACGATCTTCGCGTTCTTCTTCTCGTATTCGCTGGTGAGGTCCCGGAACCCGGAACCCTCGGCCGTTCAGCCTCCGGTATCGGCCTTCGGATAGAACCAGAGGACGAGCTTCTTTCCGCGGAAATCGCTGAGCTTCACGCGATTGCCGTTGTGATCGAGGACGTCGAAATCGGGAGCGGGATCGCCTACCTTCAACATCTGCGCACCTCCGAGAAGGCTCTTTGCTACAAACCTCAAGCCACCTATCAGCGACATTCGAGCGTCTTCAACGCCTCCGCGGCGCGTTTATACGACGGATCGAGCTCCAGTGCGCGTCCGAATTCGCGTTTCGCCGTCTCGCACTCTCCGGCGCTCTTCAGCGCGCGTGCAAGGCCGAACGCCGCGCCTGGAGAGCGTGAATGGTCGGAGGCGTTCTGTTTCAGCAGCGCGACCGCCGGTTGCACGCTCCCCATCTTCAGCATCTGGTAGCCGACAGCCTGGATCGCCGCGTCAGTATCGGCGTCGGGGTTCGCCAGCCGGAAG
>DASXIH010000627.1:0-2885 GCA_036498125.1 Thermoanaerobaculia bacterium | reverse complement strand
CCGGTCAATTTCGCGGCGCGCGCCTGGGCCTGGTCGCGCACGTTCATGACGCGCTCGGTCAGGAAGGCGAAGTCTTCGGTCATCTCGAAGAGGTGCCGCGCGGTCTTCTGCTGCAGCTCTCGGTCGGCGGCCGGGTAGTTCGCGCGGACGTCGGGCACGAGCTCGACTTGCGAGTTGAATGTGTCGTTTCCCTTGATCAGTTTGACGGTGTACTTGCCGGCGGGGAGGCGCGGGCCGAAGAGGCTCCCTTGCGACTGGACGATGGAGTTGCCGCCCGGCATGCGCGGTCCCGGTCCACGTAGCGGCATGTCGACGCGGTTGATGCCTTTGCGCTTGCCCGCCGGGAGGGTCGCCACGAGTTTGTTGTTCGCGTCATAGACCTCGACGCGCGACTCGCCGACGATGTGGCGCTTCTTGAGGTAGTACGAGATCGATGCGGTCTCCGGCACGCCGCCTTCCTGGAAGTCGGCGTCGCCGTCGAAGCGCTGCTCACCCGTTTCGATCGCCAGCTGCGCGGGGCGCGACGGGAGCATCACGACGTCCTTCTGCAGCGCGTCGGTGGTCATGGCGCGCAGCGGCGAGAGGTCGTCGATGATCCAGATTCCTCGGCCGTGCGTGGCGAGGATCAGGTCGTTGTCGCGCGGATGGATGGTCATGTCGTCGACCGCGACCGGCGGCAGTTTCTCTTTGAACTGCGCCCACGACGCGCCGCCGTCGATGGAGGCGAAGAGGCCGGATTCGGTTCCGGCGAAGAGGAGGTTCGGGTTGACGAGGTCTTCGCGGACGACCTGTGCGAAGCCCTTCACGTCGTCCGTCGCCAGCGGCTTCCAGGTCTTGCCGCTGTCGGAGGTCTTGTAGATGTACGTCTTCATGTCGCCGCGGCGATGGCCGTCGAACGTGACGTAGGCGACGTTGTCGTCGAAGTGCCCCGCCTCGACGCCCGAGACCCACGTCCGCTTCGGCACGCCGGGGACGTTGGCGATGACGTTCGTCCACGACTTGCCGCCGTCGCGGGTGACTTGCAGGTTGCCGTCGTCGGTGCCGACCCATATGACGCTCGGGTTCTTCACCGACTCGTTGATGGTGATGATGGTGGTGTAGTTCTCCGCCGAGGAGTTGTCGCGGGAGAGGCCGCCGGATTCGAGCTGCTTCTGCGCCGACTGATCGTTGGTCGTCAGGTCGGGGGAAATGCGCACCCACGAGTCGCCTCGGTCATTGGAGCGGAAGAGGTACTGCGATCCGAGGTAGATGGTTCCCTTCTGCGTCGGCGAGGCGACGATGGGGGTGTTCCAGTTGAAGCGGAGCTTCCCTTCGCCTTCGGCTGCGTAGGGCATCAGCTCGCGGTTCTCGCCGGTGGAGCGGCGGACGCGGACGACGTGGCCGCCCTGCGACTCGAGGAAGATGTAGTCGGAGTCGCTCGGGTCGGGGATGACGGCGAATCCGTCGCCGCCGCCGAGGTTGCGCCAGTTGCGGTTGGCGACGCCTTCGCTGCTGCGCGACGGCGCCATCCAGGAGCCGTTGTCCTGCAGGCCGCCGTAGACGTTGTAGGGCTGATCCATGTCCCAGGCGACGTGGTAGAACTGCGAGACCGGCAGCACGTCGACGTGGCGGAAGTGCACGGCGCGGTCGCGCGACTCGTAGAGGCCGCCGTCCGTGCCGAGGAACATCTGCGCCGGATCCTTCGGGTTGATCCAGAGCGCGTGGTGGTCGCTGTGCACGCTGGAGCCGTTGATGATGTTCGTGCCGGCGAAGCTGGTGCCGCCGTCCACGGAGTAGCTGAGGGAGAGGCCGGGCTTGTAGACGCGGTTGTAGTCGTTCGGGTCGACGACGATGCGCGCGAAGTAGAACGGACGCACGGTCACGTTGAACGAGTCATTGACCTCGCGCCAGTGCTCGCCGAGGTCGTCGCTGCGGTAGAGCGCCGTCTTCTTCGCTTCGATCAGCGCATAGACGACGCTCGGGCGCGACGGCGCCTGGGCCACGGCGATGCGTCCGAGGTTGCCGGCCGGGATGCCGTTGGCGGCGGGTGTCAGCTTCGTCCAGTGCTCGCCGCCGTCGGTCGACTTGTAGAAGCCGGAGCCGGGGCCGCCGGAGTTGAAGAAGTCCGGCTGGCGGCGGAACTGCCACATGCCGGCGAAGAGGACGTTCGGCATCTGCGGGTCGAGCGAGAGGTCGGCGCAGCCGGTGTTGGCGTCGACGTAGAGGATCTTCTTCCACGTCTTGCCGCCGTCGGTCGTCTTGAACACGCCGCGTTCTTCGTTGCTGTCCCACGCATGGCCGGTGGCGCAGACGTAGACGGTGCTCGTGGCCTTCGGATCGATGGCGATGCGCGCGATGTGCTCGCTGTCGCCGAGGCCGGCGTTCGTCCAGTTCGCGCCGCCGTCGGTGGTCTTGTAGACGCCGGTGCCGACGGAGACGCTGTTGCGCATCCACGACTCGCCGGTCCCGACCCAGACGGTCTCTTTGTTCGAGGGATCGATGGCGATGGCTCCGATCGACTGCGTGTGCTCGTCGAAGACCGGCTTGAACGCGAAGCCGCCGTCGGTCGACTTCCAGACGCCGCCGCTCGCCGCGCCGACGTAGAGCGTGACGGGCGAGTCGCCGGAGCCGTCGATCGCCGCTATTCTGCCGCCCATCGCCGCGGGCCCAATGGAACGCGCGTGCAGGCCGCCGAGGATCGACGAATCGATCCTGGCGGCGTCGTCGGCGAGGAGGGGGAGAGGGAGTGCGAGTAAGAGGATTCCGAGCTTGAGGAGACGCATTACTGTTTCTTCGGGGCCTCTTCCGGCTTCTTCGCGGCGGGCATGGCGAAGGTCGCGGAGTCGATGGCGGGGTTCACTTCGATCTTGTTGATGGTGAACGTCTGCGCGCCTTCACGGCCTTTG
>DASXIH010000626.1:0-9576 GCA_036498125.1 Thermoanaerobaculia bacterium | reverse complement strand
ATCTGCGGCTCGCCGACGATCATCGAGTCGAGGCCGGACGCGACGCGGAAGAGGTGCTTGATTACGTCGCCGTGGCGAAGGATGTAGAGGTGCTTTTCGAGATCGGGGCGCGTGGTGCGGGCGAGCGCAGCCATCCACTCGACCACCTTTTCGATCACGTCTTCGTTCGCCGAGGAAACGATCGTCTCGACGCGGTTGCAGGTCGAGATCAATGCTCCTCCGTCGACGCCGGGAAGCGTCGTCAGCGACTCGAGCAACTCCGCCAGCTTCGTCTCCGAAACGTTCAGCCGCTCGCGCACCTCGACCGGCGCAGTCCGATGATTCACGCCGACGAGGAGAAGGTTAGACATGATGAATTCCGAGAATGGCGACCAGCGTCGCCACGAAAGCTCCGACGGACACGAGCAGCGTCCGGCGCGCGCGGAGTGCTCCCGCGAGGCTCGCCTGCAACAAGACCGCGAACAGCACCCACGCCACGATCGCCCCGACCTGCTTGATCCGGAGCTGCATCAGCCCCGCCTCCGTCTGGTAGGACCAGAGGATGCCGGCGAGGATGCCGAGCGTATAGATCGAGAAGCCGATCGCGAGCGCACGCCGGCTCACCAACTTGCAGACGTCGAGGCTCGGGATCCAGTCCCACAGCCGCCCGCGCGTCTTCGACGTCAGCGACCGGTCCTGCGCCATCGCGAGATACATGAACGCCACGCCGATGAAGAGCGCCGCGATGCCGATGGTCGTGAAGAGGACATGCGCGGTGAAGATGCGCGAGCGCGTCTCCGGCGTCACGCGAGCGAACGGCTCGTGGACGACCGCCGTGATCGTGAGGAGGATCAGCACCAGCGGATGGACGAAGAACGAAGCCGCGTGAACTCTGTAGCGGATGAAGAGCGCCATCTCCACCGCGAACACGGTCCAGGCCACGAACGACGCCGCTTCGGGGAGGTTCGTCAGAGGCGGATGTCCGGTGATCGTGCAGATCGTCCCGATCCACACCGTGTGGCTGATCCAGCCGGCTCCCATCACGACCATTCCCGCGCGCTGCAGCAGGATCTCGTTTCGGAAGAGCGACACCAACGCGATCAGCGTTCCGACTGCGTAGAGGCCGAGGGCGAGGTAGAGCGTCACATTCGGCGAGAACGTCATGAAGGCCCCAGCTTCTTGCAGAAGACGAGCTTGTCGTCTTCGATCCGGTAGAAATCCTTGATGCGCGTGATCTCCTGATACCCGCTCCGCTCGTAGAAGCGGATCGTCGGCTCGAAGCTGGTCCGGGAACGCGTCTCGATCAGGAGCATCCGTCCGCTCTGTCGCCGCACTTCGTTCTCGACGAACCGGAGGAGGATCTGTCCGAATCCCTGCCCCTGGCGCGATGGGTCGACCGCAATCCAGTAGAGGTCGAACACCCCGTCGGTCTTCGGCGTCGGGCCGTAGCAGACGTAGCCCTGCACGGCGCGATTCGGTCCGCTGTCCGGCTCCTCGAGAACGTGGACGAGATATTCGCCCTTGGCCGGGTGATCGAGTGATTGGTCGACGAGGTCCATGGCCCACCCCACCTCTTCCTCGCTGAAACGTGCCGTAGCAACGAGAATCTGCCGGATGCGCTCGCGGTCTCTCTCTTCGGAGGGTCTGACTTTCATGTCGCGCGGACTATCCCGTCTTCCGCGCCCTTAGCTTCACACGAAAACCGGCAAACTCGCGCAACTGACCCTTCGGCACCCAGGCCGTAAAGAGTGTCGCCTCTCCGTTTTCGCTCTGTTCGTAGACTTCGGCGACTTCGTGGAGCCGCGCGGCGGCGCGCGATTCGGCGTGCGGAATGGCGAGCTGCATCATCTCGCCACCCTCGAGCTCGTGCCTCCGCAGCTCGTCGATCAGCTTGTCGAAACCACGACCGGTGAGCGCTGACACGGAGACGGAATTCTTCCGGTGAGGGTGGAACGGATCCTCGACTCGGTCCGACTTGTTGTAGACCTCGACGACTTTCGACATGTCGACGCCGAGGTCGCGGAGGACTTCCTCACCGATCGTCCGCTGCTCCTCGAAGAGCGGGTGCGACTGATCGATGACGTGCAGCACGAGATCGGCCGCCACCGCCTCTTCCATCGTCGAGCGGAACGAGGCGACGAGATGGTGCGGCAGCTTCCGGATGAATCCGACCGTATCGACGATGACGGTCTCGCGCGGCATCTCCGCATCGATCTTCGCCGACTTCGCGTCGAGCGTCGCGAACAGCTTGTCGACCGCGTCGACGTGTCCCTGCGTCAGCCGGTTGAAAAGCGTCGACTTCCCCGCGTTCGTGTAGCCGACCAGCGCGACGGTGAACGCTTGCTGGCGCGCTTTGCGTTGTGTGTGGCGGTGCTGCTCGATCTTCTTCAGCTCGTCCTTGAGGCGGCTGATGCGCGTCCGGACGATGCGGCGGTCGAGCTCGAGCTGCGTCTCGCCGACGCCGCGCGTTCCGATGCCGCCGGCCTGCCGTTCGAGGTGCGACCACGCGCGTGTCAGCCGCGGCAGCATGTACTCGAGCTGCGCCAACTCCACCTGCGTCCGCGCCTCGCGCGTTCGCGCCCGCGCCGCGAAGATGTCGAGGATCAGCGCACTCCGGTCGATCACCTTCACGCCAGCGATCTTTTCGAGGTTGCGCACCTGGGCCGGCGAGAGGTCGTCGTCGAACACGATCAGCGTCGCGCCGTTCTCCCCCGCGATCTTCTTGAGCTCTTCCGCTTTGCCGCTGCCGATGTATGTGGCGGGGTCGGGCGAGGGACGCTTCGCAATCACGCTCGCGACCACGCTGCCGCCCGCGCTCTCCACCAGTTTCGCGAGCTCCTCGAGATGTTCCTCGGCGACACTCCGCGTCAGTTCAGGAAGGATCAGTCCAACGGTGACGGCGTTCTCGGGCACTGAGGTTCTTGTAGTTTATCCTGAAGGTAATGTTTTTCCTTTACGAGGTGCTGCTGTACCTCGTGCTCGTCGTCGGTCTGCCGTTCTTTCTCATCCTCGGCGTCATCCGCGGGAAGTGGGTGGCGAACTTTGGAGCGCGGATGGGGTTTTACCGCTCCGAGGCAAAGCCACACGATCTGTGGATCCACGCGGTGAGCGTCGGCGAGGCGCTGGCGGCAAAGACGATCGTCGAACGGATCCTGCGGATGAGGCCGGAAACCTCGATCGTCTTCACAACGACGACGATCACCGGCCAGGCGCAGGCGATACGGCTGTATCCGAACGCGACCGTGACCTACTTCCCGTTCGACTTCAGCTTCTCTGTCCGGCGCTTTCTGAATCATCACGCGCCGAGGGCCTTCGCGACGATGGAGACCGAGCTGTGGCCAAACGTGACTCGGATCGGGCATCGCCGCGGTATGCGGCTGTTGCTGGCGAACGGACGCATCTCCGATCGCTCGTACCCGAGGTATCGGTTCTTCCGGCCGGTCGTGTCACGGCTGCTGCGCTCGTACGAGCGCGTACTCGCGCGCGAGGAGCTGGATCGCGAGCGCTTTCTCGCCATCGGAGCCCACGACGTCGAAGTCACGGGCAACGTGAAGTTCGACTACACGCCGAACGACGCGCCGCTCCCGGAGATCCAGTCGCTGATCGCCGGCCGCAAGTGCGTCGTCCTCGGCTCGACGTTCGAGGGAGAAGACGAAATGCTCCTTCCCGAGGTCGAACGCTTGATCCGCGAGCACAACCTGTTCTTCGTCATCGCACCGAGGAAACCGGAGCGGTTTGACGTCGTCGCGGAGTTACTTGCGAAGAGTGGGTTAGACGTCACACGTAGGACGGGCTTTAGCCCGTCCGGGTGGGCTGAAGCCCGCCCTACGTCAATCCTGCTACTCGACACGATCGGCGAGCTGGCGCGCGTCTATCGATATGCAACGGTTGCCTTCGTCGGCGGCTCACTCGTTCCGCACGGCGGACACAACCCGATCGAGCCGGCGGCAGCGGGGGTGCCGGTCTGCTTCGGGCCGCACATGACCGCGTTCCGCGACGTGGCGAAAGCGTTCCTGACGCACGACGCCGCGAAGCAGGTGACGAACGCGAATGAATTCGCGCAGTTCGTTGAAGAGATGACCTCGGACGACGCCAAGCGCGCCGCGTGGGGCGAGCGCGCAAGGAACGTCGTCGCCGAAAACCGCGGCGCGTCGGAGCGGACGGCGCGGCGGATCGTCGAGTTGTTGTCGTGATCCTCGAATCGCTCTGGCACTCCGTCAACCGCGTACGCCGCGCGCTTTACCGCCGCGGCATCCTGAAAGCGAAGCGCCTCCCGAAGCCGGTCATCTCCATCGGCAACATCGCCGCGGGAGGCGCCGGCAAGACGCCGTGCGTGATCGCAGTCGGGAAACATCTCGTGAGCCGCGGACTCCGCGTCTGCGTCCTCACCCGCGGCTACGGACGGAGCGGCGCGGGCGGCGAAGTGACCGCACTCGACGCCGGACGCTTCGGCGACGAGCCGGTGTTGATCAAGAAGAGCATCCCCGAGGCCAGCGTCATCGTCGGCAAAAATCGATACGAAAATGGATTACACGTTAATTGTGACGTTTATTTGCTCGACGACGGCTTCCAGCACCTCCAGCTCCACCGCGACCTCGACGTCGTCATCGACGTTCCGGACGCGCGGTACCACCGCGAAGGACGCGACGCGCTGCGTGACGCCGCCATCGTGATCCCGCGCCGCATCCGCCCCGAAAACCTCGCCGCGTTGCGCGGGAAGAAAGTCTTCGCATTTGCAGGACTCGCAAACAACGAACAGTTCTTCGCGATGCTGCGCGAGAACGGCGTCGAGCTCACCGGAACACGCGGCTTCCCCGACCACCACGACTACGGCCACAGCGAGAAGACGCTCATCAAACAGCTCGCCCGCGGCGCCGATCTGATCGTCACCACCGAAAAGGACGCGGTGAAGCTCGCCGGCCGTGACATGATCCCGGTGGCGATCGAGTTCGTCATCGACGATGCGGTGCTCGAGCGGATTGCCGCCGTCGCACATGGCTCGGCGTAGAAAAAACAGGGTCCTCCAGCGCGTCGAATACACCGTCTACCGGCTGATCGCCGGCGCGGTGCGGCGCATGTCCGAAGAGCGGGTGGCGCGCTGGGGATCACGCCTCGGCGCACTCAGCCGTCGCGTCCTCCGTTCCCGCGACCGCCTCGCGATGCGCAACCTGCGCGCGAGCTTTCCGGCGAAGAGCGAGCATGAGTTGCGGGAGATCCTCGACCAATCGTGGCGCTACTTCGGATGGGAAATGCTCGAGTTCGTCCGGGCGCAGAGCTACTCGCTCGAAGAGCTCGCCGAGCGCTGTCCGTTCGTCAACACGGAGCTCCTCGAACAGGCGCGCGCCCGCGGAAAGGGGACGCTTCTTCTCAGCGCCCACTTCGGCGGATGGGAGATCGGCGGCCTCGCGCTAATGGGACACGTCAATAACGTCCGCACCGTCGCCCGTCCGCTCGATAACGAGTTGCTGGAGCGCGAGCTCGCCGCGAGCCGGGCGCGCACCGGCGCCGAAGTCGTCGACCGCCGCCGAGCGGCGCGGGCGCTGATGCGCGGACTCGCCGAAAACGCCGTGGTCGTCCTCCTCCCCGACCAGGCGGTCCAGCCGCGCGAGGGGGTGCTGGTCCCTTTCATGGGACGCAAAGCGTGGACGACCGACGCCCCCGCCAAACTGGCGCTGCGGAGCGGTGCGACGATTGTGTTCGGATTTTGCATACCGGACCGGACCAGGCATCGACTGGAGTTCGAAGGGCCAATCGTGGTGGACGAGTTGAATGAGAGCGAGCGCAATCCGGTTGCTCTGACCGAAAGAATCAACGACGTCATCTCACGACGGATCGCCGCCCGTCCCGAGCTGTGGTTGTGGATGCACGATCGATGGAAAGGGACGGGCGAAAGCTCACAGCCGTATGGGGAGTGAAAAAACCGTAGTCATCGGACTCAATTGGGTTGGCGACAACGTGCTCGCCCTCCCCACCTATCGCGCACTCCACCATCGGTTCCGCAACGAGGGAGGGATCGCGGTCGCCGTTCCGGAGAACGTCGCGGCGCTCATCGGCGCGGCCGGCGTCGCGCGCAAGGTGATCCCGTGGAACCACAAAACGCGTGATCGCGTCTCCGCGCTCCGCCGCGGCAACTTCCACCGCGCGATCATTCTCCCCAACTCTTTCCGCGCCGCCGCCGTCACCTACGCCGCCGGCATCCGCGAGCGGTGGGGCTACGACACCGACCTCCGCTCCATCCTCCTCACGAATTCCGTCTCCCATACGCGCGAACGCGCGCACCAGCTAGATGACTACAACCAGCTCCTCGCCGCGCTGAACGCGCCGCACGTCGTCGACGAGCTTCCCGTCGTCCACCTGCCGGTTGCAGTGCGCGACCGCGCGCGCCGCCGCCTTCGCGGACGCGGCCTCAAGTTCGATCGCCCGCTCTTCGGGATCCACGCCGGGGGCCTGTACGGCCGTGCGAAGCACTGGGGCGACGAGCGCTACGTCGAAATCGCGGAACGCCTCCGCGCCGACGGGTACGAAGTGCTCCTGCTCACCAGCCCCGGCGAACGCGATCAGGCGCAGGCGATCGCCGCGGCCTGCAACAGCGTTCCGATCTTCGGCGAGTCGGGCGACGTCCTGGAGCTCGCCTCCGCCATCTCGCACTGCTCCGCCGTCATCACCAACGACAGCGGCCCGCTCCATCTCGCGGCCGCGCTAGCAGTGCCGACCGTCTCCATCTTCGGCCCGACCGACCCGCAGCGCACGGTCATCCCGGGCGCCAGCCACGTCGTCCGCGCCTCCACCTCCTGCCAGCCGTGCTACGCCCGCGAGTGCCCCCTCGGACACCATCGCTGCATGCGCGACATCACGGTGGACGACGTCTACGAAGCCGCTGTCGGGCTGCTCGACGTCGACGGCGTCGCCCGCGTCGACGAAACCCGCGAGCCGGTCATCGTCCGGCACGTCGTGCACTAGGCATCCGTCTCGACTCGATCGCGCCCGCCGGACTTCGCGCGATAAAGCGCGGCGTCGGCCGCGGCAATGAGGCTGGACGGCTGCAACGCCGGGCCGCTGCTGCCGGCAACACCGACGCTGGCGCTGAGGACTCCGGCGGAAACTCCCGCGTGGGGGATGCCGGCATTGCGGACGCTGAGGCGGAACGACTCCGCTTCCTGCTTGGCGACTTCCGGAGGGATGCCCGGCAGCAGCCACGCAAACTCCTCGCCGCCGAAGCGGGCGACCAAGCCGCCGCTCGATTCCGCGCGCTTTGCGAGAAGTCCGGCGACGGTGCGCAGCGCGTCGTCGCCGTTCAGGTGGCCGCTCGTGTCGTTGAGCTCCTTGAAGTGATCGAGATCGACGAGCGCGAGCGAGAGAGGCGTCCCGTCGCGACGCGCGGTGACGCACGCTTCCGCCAGCGCTTCGTCGAACCGCCGCCGGTTCGCGACACCCGTGAGCCCGTCGATGTACGACAGTGCGCGCAGGAGATGCGCGCGCGCTGCCGCAACCCGAATCCGGATCGCTCCCCAGATCGCGGCGGCGATCAGCGCGACGCCGAGGAGTCGCGCCCACCACGTCTCGAACCACGCAGGCTCGACCGTGAACGTCAACTGCCCTTCCGACACGCTCGGCACGCCGTCCTCGTTCGACGCCGTGACGTGGAACGTGTAGTCACCTGCCGGCAGCCGCGTGTAATGCGCCACGCGGCTCGTCCCCGCATCGACCCAGTCGGGATCGAAGCCCTCGAGCCGGTAACGGAACGTCACCCGCTCCGGCGCACGGAGACTCACCGCCGTGTAATGCACCTCGAGCCGCTGCGCGCCCGCACGCACACGGAACGCTCCCTCCGGCGCCGCGCTGCCGTCAATCAGCACGCCGTCGATGTGAACGACCGGGGGCACCGGATTCCGCGCCGTAGAATTGAAGTCGACGACCGCGACGCCGCGTGCGGTCGAAACCCAGATCCGTCCGTCGCGCGCGCGGATCGCGGCGGGCGAAGCGCCGGTGCACTCCGCGGACGGCATGCCGTCAGTCGTGCCGTAGACCGTTCCCGACAGATCGCTCTTCACGCCGCGCATCGCAGCGAGAACGCGATCGCGGCGGACGCGATACAGCCCGCGATTGCTCGTCATCCAAAGGTCCGCACCGTCGTCCAGCACCTGGAAGACAACGTCGTCATGCAGTCCATCGTGACGCGTCAGCGTGTGCATCGCGCCGGTCTTCACGTCGAGACGCGTCAAACCGCCACCGGACGTTCCGATCCACACCGCGCCGCCGGCGGCATCAGGCGCGAGACTGAAAACGCGATCGCTGCCGAGGCCGTGGCCCGCGGTAGCGACCGGCGAGGCGCCGTTTGCGTCAGGGGCAACGCGCCATAACCCCGCGCCGTCGGTGCCGACGAAGAGGGTGCCGTCATTGAGTGCGAGGAGCGGCCGAAGCTGGCGGCCGGCGAAGGCAGCGATGCTCTCCGCTTTTCCTCCGCGGACGCGCGCCAGGCCGCCGGTCGTACTGACCCACAGAGTGCCGTCCGGAACCTCGACCAACGCGCGGATGTGGTCGTTCGGCAGACCGGAGATGCGGTTCGTGAAGCGGCCGTCGCGCATCCGCACGACGCCGCCGCCGTCGGTGCCGACCCAGAGACTTCCGTCGCGGCTCTCCGCGAGCGCGTACACCGTCTCCTGCGGCAGCCCGTCGGCCTGAGTGAAGCAGCGCGCCGGTGCGGGAAGCATCCGGCAGAGACCACCGCCTTCCGTTCCGACCCACATCCGCCCTCCGCGATCCTCGAGAATCGCGCGCGCGGCGTCGGCGGCGAGCCCCTCCCTCCGCGTGAACGGCAGCAGCTTTGTGTCATTGAGCCGCACCAACCCGCCGGAAGTCCCGACCCACAGCGACCCCTCACGATCCTCGGCAACGGTCGGAACGATCGAGCTCGGAAGACCGTCGGTCGAGCCCAGCGTCTCCAACTGCCCGTCGCGCCACCGCACCAGTCCTCCGTTCGTGCCGATGAGGAGACTTCCGTTGCGGTCGCGCACGAGCGAGCGAATCAGATTGCTCGGCAGCCCGTCGCGCGTCGTCACCACGCGCACGATCGCGCCGTTGCGCCACTCCGCGAGGCCGGCGCCGTCGGTACCGATCCAGAGCGTGCCGTCGGCGTCGCGGAGGATCGTGCGCGCGAAATCGTTCGGGAGACCTTCGTGCGACGTGATCCGCTCCGTGACCTTGCCGTCGCGCCAGCGAACGACGCCGCCGCCGTGCGTCGCCACCCATAGCCCGCCTGTGCCGTCGTTGATCACCGTCCAGATGCGGTCGACCGGGAGGCGGTCGCGCGTCGTGTAGCGCGTCACCCGATCGCCGTCGACGCGCAGCATTCCGCCGCCCGCCGTCGCAATGTAGATCGAGCCGGACGGCGTCTCGGCCATACCGCGGATGCGCTCCGCGCCGAGGAGATCGGGGCGGAACGCTTCGATCCGCCCATGGCGCAGGCGGGCGAGACCGCCGCCGTACGTACCGATCCAGAGCGTCCCGTCGGACGACTCGAAGAGCGACGAGACGAACGGACTCCGCAACGCCGGCGCCGACTGCCGGTCGTACACGACGAAGCGGACTCCGTCGAAG
>DASXIH010000625.1:0-1722 GCA_036498125.1 Thermoanaerobaculia bacterium | reverse complement strand
TTCTCGAGGTCAGCAAAGCCGATCGCGCCATCCTGATGAAGCTGGGCATCGCGACACCGCACCTGCACGTGCACATCTACCCCGTGAGCGCAACCCTCGGCCGGACCGCCGTGATGCGGATCATCAACGCTGAAACGCACGAGACGCGCGACGAGGCGTTCATCGATGAGCTCCGAAAACACTTGACATCCCGGCACTGAATGAGCATTCATTCATGGTCGATGAGCCGCCGCGCCGCCGCCGCCCCCGTGAATCCACCGACGACGTTTCAAGGGACGTCCAAACGCGAGCGAATCCTTCGCGCCGCCGTCGACGTCTTCGCGAAGAACGGCTACTTCAACGCGAAAGTCTCTGAGATCGCGAAGGCGGCCGGCGTCGCGGACGGCACGATCTATCTCTACTTCGACGGGAAAGAGGACGTGCTCGCCACCATCTTCCGCGAGCACACGCGCAACTACCTCGCCTCGCTCGAGCGCGACCTGGTGAACGTCCGCCGGCCGGAGGACCGGATCCGCGTCGCCATCCGCCACCATCTCGACGCCCTCGGGCGCGACCGCAATCTGGCAGTGGTCTCGCAGGTCGAGCTGCGGCACAGCCTCAAGTTCATGAGCCTTCTCTCCCAGCAGGAAGTGAAGGACTACCTGAACATGATCAGAAAGATCGTCGAGGAAGGACAGGCAGAAGGAGTGTTTCGGGGGAACCTCCATCCGCAAATGGTTGCGAAATCGGTGTTCGGCATTCTCGACGAGATGGTGACGTCATGGATTTTGTCCGAGAAGGATTACCCCCTGGCCGGAACCGCCGATCAGATCGCAGACTTCATCCTTACGGGATTGCTGTAGCGGTCGCGCTGCTTTTTGCTCTGCAACTGAACGCCGCCGAGGTCGGCGGCGCTACACCGGCCACGCCGAAAGAACGCCTCAAAGAAGTCGTTTCCGACGCGAAGGACATCTTCCCCGCGCCCGTGAAGCGCTGGCGCGGACACGAATGGATCCGCTTCGGCGAAGGGCTCGCGCTCGTCGCCGCGATGTACCCGCTCGATCAGTCGATCGTGAACGCGTTCCAGCGCAATCACGGCCAGGTCACCACCCGCTACTTTCACGCCGTCACGCACCTCGGCGGCGGCTATGGCCAGGACCTCGTCCTCCTGACCATCGCGGGCGGCTACTTCGGACACGACCAACGCCTCCTCGACACCGGCTTCGACGCGCTCGAGTCGTCGGTCTTCGCCGCCGGCATCGTCACGCCGGCGATCAAGACCACGGTCGGCCGCGCCCGGCCGATCGCTGACCTCGGCAGACACTCCGTCCACCCGTTCGACAAGGACCTCTACCAGTCGTTCCCGTCGGGACACGCGACGAGCGCATTCGCCATCGCCACCGCCATCGCGAACCGTTATGACGACCATCCGTCAGTCCCCGCGATCGCCTACACGCTCGCGACCACCATCGCATTCGCCCGCGTCTACGATCGCGCACATTTCCCGAGCGACGTCGTGGCGGGAGCGCTGATCGGACACGCGGTCGCCAAGTCGATCGTTCACAACCACGTGACCGTCGTCCCCGAACATCGCGCGTTGCTGGTGGACGTGAAGTTCTAGGCCATCGAGCGCAAGTGCGCCCCTCACCCGGCCTTCGGCCACCCTCTCCCCGCTACGCGGGGCGAGGGGTAATTACGTAGGAGTTTCGTCATTACCCTTCGCCCCGCGAAGCGGGGAGAAGG
>DASXIH010000624.1:0-5320 GCA_036498125.1 Thermoanaerobaculia bacterium | reverse complement strand
CTGCTGCCCGACGAGCAGCGTCGGCGCGCACGACTTCTGGATCGAGCCGTCGACCTTCCGGCCCGTTACCGGCGCGGTGGTCACGACGACGCTGCTCGTCGGGCAGCAGTTCGCCGGCGATCCGGTCGCGCGCGACTCCTCGCAGATCGACCGCTTCGTCGTGCGCGATGCCGGCGGAGAGCGATTTGTCGGCGGCTTCGAGGGACACAATCCCGCAGGCATCGTCCGCATGGAGAACGGTACGGCGGCGGTGGTCGGCTACCGCAGCAAGCCGGCGTTTCTCTCGATGCCGCCCGAGAAGTTCGAGCAGTACCTCCGTGACGAGGGGCTCGACACCGTGCTGGCGGCGCGCACGCAACGCGGCGAGTCGAAGCAGCCGTCGCGCGAGATCTACTCCCGCTGCGCGAAGACGCTGCTCGGCGTGCGCGGCGACTTCTCGCGGCCGTTCGGCTTCCGCCTGGAGCTGACGCCGGAGTCGCTCGCCGCGAATCGCGTCGTCGTGCGGCTCGACTATGAGTCGCACCCGCTCGCGAACGCGCTCGTGATCGCCATGCATCGCGACGACCCGTCGTTGCGGATCCGCGTCCGTAGCGACGCGCACGGCCGCGCCGCGTTCTCGTTGCCGAAGCCCGGCGTCTGGCTCATCAAGAGCGTGCACATGATCGACGCGCGGCCGTCGTCCGGCGCCGAATGGGAGAGCCTGTGGGCTTCGCTGACGTTCGAAAACTAGCGCTGGCTCTCCTACTCGCGACCACCGCGTCGGCGCACGAGATCGGGACGACGCAGATCCATGCGCTGTTCCGGCGCGACCACACGTATGCCGTCACGATCCGTTCGGTGCGGAAGCCGGCGCCGGAGAAGGCGTTCATCTATTTCGATGGCGTCCGCGCGAATGCGCTCACCGGCGACATCCCGCAGCACGCGCACACTTTCACGTTCCGCTATGAGGGGACGTTTGCCAAGTACACGCTGACGCTGCAGAACGAGGGGAGCGAGTCGGTCACGACGCAGTGGCTCGACGCGGAGACGACGAGCAATGCCTTCGTGCTTTCGCGCGACGTCATCCCGCCGACGCGGCTCGAGGTCATCCGCCAGTACCTCGCCCTTGGATTCACGCACATCCTCCCCGAGGGGATCGATCACATTCTCTTTGTGCTGGGGTTGTTCCTGCTGGCGACGAGCATGCGTGCGCTTTTGTCGCAGATCACCGCATTCACCATCGCGCATTCGATCAGCCTGGCGCTGACGATGTACGGCGTCGTCTCGTTGCCGTCGCGCGTTGTCGAGCCGGCGATTGCGCTTTCCATCGCCTGCGTCGCGATTGAGAACGTCATCACCTCGCGGCTGCACCCGTGGCGGGTGGTCGTCGTCTTCCTCTTCGGCCTCCTGCACGGGATGGGCTTCGCGGGCGTGCTCCACGAGTTGGGACTGCCGAGGCGGCAGTTCGTTCCGGCGCTGGTGTCGTTCAATGTGGGCGTCGAAGCAGGGCAGCTCGTCGTCATCGCCGTCGCCATGCTGCTGTTCGCGCAGTGGCTGCGCAACCGCCGCTTCGTCGTCTCGTGCTCCGTGGCGATCGCGCTGACGGGGCTGTTCTGGACGGTACAGCGAATCGCGTTCTGAGTCGCCGCGGAGCGGCGAAATCTCGATAGCCCAAGGCGTAAGCCTTGGGATCACAGGCATCATCAATCAGGTGAGCCGCGGAGCGGCGACATTCGTTTTATCCGGAAGATGTCGCCGCTCCGCGGCTCAGAAGCAAAGCAATCCTGATTTCCCAAGGCTTACGCCTTGGGCTATCGAGATGACGCCGCTCCGCGGCTTAGGCAATCGCGTCATGCGTTAGGCGGCGATCCTTAACGCATAACGCATAACGCTTCTAGGCGATCGCCTTCGCGATCAGGAACGCCGCGGTGGCCGCCAGTCCGCCGGTGATCGTCGTCTGGATCGATGATTTCAGCGGGCGTGCGCCGGTGTAGCGGCCCTTCACCCAGCCGAAGACGGCGAGCGCGATGATCGTCATGATCACCGACACCGTCAGTGCCGTCGACGCGGCGTGGATGAGCATGTAGGGGAGGAGCGGCACGAGGCCACCGACGACGTACGAGCCGGCGATGACGGCGGCGCTGGTGCGGGCGCGTTTCGGCTCCGGCTTCTCGAGCCCCAACTCGAAGCGCATCATGAAATCGATCCACGCTTTCGGGTTCCGGCTCATCGCCTCGACCGCCGGGCGGATGTGTTCGTCCGTCATCCCGTACTCCCTCAGGATGTCGGCGACCTCCTTCATCTCCTCGCGCGGCTTCTCGACGACCTCCTGCTCCTCGCGGCGCTGCTCGGCGTGGTAGTGGTCGGCGTCGCTTTTCGCCGCGAGATACCCGCCGAGGCCCATCGCGATCGAGCCCGCGGCGATCTCCGCAAGTCCGGCAGTGACGACGATTCCGGACGACGCCACCGCGCCTGACAGCCCCGCCGCGAGCGCGAACGGCACCGTGAGTCCGTCCGACATCCCGATGACGACGTCACGGACGACGTCGCTGGCGGTGAAGTGGCGTTCGATATGTCGGGTAGCGGGCATCGGGCGGGTGAGGATAGCCCGGAATACCGACTCGGAGAAACTGTTGACATCCGCGAGTGGATGAATAAAAATTCATGGCGATGAATAGTTATGCAGGCGAGGCTGTACGGCGGCGCGACGAGATCCTCGAGATCATCGGATCGACGGCCGTTCACTCTCAGGAAGAGCTGCAGTCCTTCCTGAAGAAGCGCGGCGTGCGCGTCACGCAGCCGACGCTCTCGCGCGACCTGCGCGAGCTCGGCGTCGCGAAGTCGCCCTCGGGGTACGTCGTTCCGGGCGCGATGACTGCCACGTCGAACGTCACCTCGTTCACTCCCCGTGAGACGCGGGAGGAGCGGGTCCACCGGCTGGTGCGCGACAACGTCCTCTCGGCAGTCGCCGCCATGAACCTCGTCATCATCAAGACGCCGACCGCCGCCGCGCAGCCGGTCGCCTCCGCCATCGACTCCGCCGATCTCGAAGACGTCCTCGGCACGGTCGGCGGCGACGACACGATCTTCATCGCGCTCGCCACGTCGCAAGCCGCGGCCGCGCTCGCGAAGCAGTTCGACTTACTGATCCATCCGGCACGACGCCGGATTCGCTAACGGGAGGAATCGCCATGGAACGTCGTTTAGCTGAGATCGAAACCAACGTCCGCGCAGACAAGAATGTCCGCGCTCCGCGATTCCTCTTCGTCACCTACGCCGTCGAGATCGAGGGCGAGGCGCCGCTCATCTGTATCGCGGAGGCTATCGATGACTAACGTTGCCGTCGTCGGCGCCACCGGCTATGCCGGTGCCGAGCTGGCGACCATCCTCAAGAAGCACCCGCACGCGAGCGTCACCGGCCTCTACTCCTCGGCCGATTTTTCCGTCGACGCGGTCGCGAACAGCGGCGCCGAGGTCGTCTTCCTCGCCACACCCAACGAAGTCTCCGCGGAAGTCGTCCCGCAACTCCTCGACCGCGACCTGAAGGTCATCGACCTCTCGGGCGCGTTCCGCCTCACGTCCCCGTCGCTGTACCCGACGTGGTACGGCTTCTCGCACGAGAAGCCGGAGCTCCTCGGCGAGGCGGTGTACGGCCTGCCGGAGTGGTGCAACGGTGAGCTGAAGAAAGCGCGGCTGATCGCGAACCCGGGCTGCTATCCGACGTCGATCCTCCTCGCGCTCCGGCCGCTGACGTACATCCTCGACCGCGAGCAGCCGGTGATCTGCGACTCGAAGAGCGGCGTCTCCGGCGCCGGCAAAAAGTCCGACGTCTCGTGGTCGTTCGCGGAGCTGTACGGCAACTTCAAGGCATACGGCGTCGGCTCGCACCGGCACGAGCCGGAGATCCGGCAAGGGCTGCGGCTCGGCGACCGCGCCACGCTCGTCTTCGTGCCACACCTGCTGCCGACCGTCCGCGGAATCCTCTCGACGATGCACGTCGGCTTCACGCATTCGGTGACCGATGAAGAGATCGCCGCGATCTACGCTGAGGCATATGCGAATGCGCCGTTCGTGCGGCTGCTGCCGGCGGGCGAGCTGCCGGAGCTGAAGAACGTCGTCAACACGCCGATGTGCGAGATCGGATTCAAGCTCCTGAACGGCGGCAAGCGCGCCGTGGTCGTCTCGGTCATCGACAACCTGCTGAAAGGCGCCGCGTCGCAGGCGGTGCAGAACTTCAACCGGATGTGCGGCTACCCCGAGACCGAAGGGCTCATCTAATGATGGAGGGCTTGCAGTGAAGGTGATCAAGCTCGGCGGCTCGCTTCTCGACGACGCGTATCGCCGCGATGCGGTGCTGCGCGAGATCGCGCGCGAGTGGCACCGCGGCGAGCAGCTCGTCATCGTGCACGGCGGCGGCAAGCACATCGACGCCGAGCTGCAGAAGCGCGGCATCGCGAAGAAGACGCATGCCGGTCTCCGCATCACGGACGATGTGACGCTGGAGATCGTCGTCGACGTCCTCGACCGCGTCGTCAATCCGCTCATCGTGAATGAACTGATCGCGCTCGGGGTGAACGCGGAAGGCATCAGCGGAGCATCGATCCTCGTCGCGGAGAAGCATCCGCCGATCGACGGCGTCGACCTCCTGAACGTCGGCCGCGTCGTCGGCGCGAAGCCGGTCGAGGTCATCGACACGCTGCCGGTCATCTCGTGCGTCGCGGGGGCGTTCAACGTCAACGCGGACAGCGCCGCGGCCGCGGTTGCCGTCGCGCTCCGCGCCGACTCGCTGGAGTTCGTCACCGACGTCGCCGGTCTCCTCGACGAGAACGGCGCGGTCGTCTCGTCGCTGCACGCCAATGCGGTCGAGACATGGATCGACAACGTCAGCGGCGGCATGAAGCCGAAGCTCCAGGCGGCGCTGCATGCGCTGCGGAGCGGAGTGAAGAGCATCGCAATCGGCGAAAACGGAGGAACGAACCTTGTTGCTGCATGACGAATCCCCATCCGCAGTCGAAGCGCGCGAGAGCGCGTTCGTCCTCGGCACGTATGCGCGGACGCCGTTCCACCCGCGCAGCGGCAAGGGGGCGAAGCTCGTCGACGCGAACGGGAAGGAGTACTGGGACCTTCTCGGCGGCATCGCCGTCAACGTCCTCGGCCACAAGCATCCGCGGCTTGTGAAGACGCTGAAGGAGGAGGCGGATGCGCTGCTGCACATTTCGAATCTCTTCTATCACCCGGCGCAGGGACTCCTCGCCGAGGAGCTCGTGCGCGCCAGCGGGATGTGCAGAGCTTTCTTCTGCAACAGCGGGACGGAGGCGAACGAAGCGGCGCTGAAGTTCGC
>DASXIH010000623.1:0-3664 GCA_036498125.1 Thermoanaerobaculia bacterium | reverse complement strand
CGACGGCGAGACGTACGGCCATCACCACCGTTACGGCGACATGGCACTCGCCTACGCGCTCCACTACATCGAGGAGCGCGACCTCGCCGAGCTGACGAACTACGGCGAGTACCTCGAGAAACACCCCCCGGTGCACGAGGTCGAGATCCGCGAGAACACGGCATGGAGCTGCGCCCACGGCGTCGAGCGGTGGCGGAGCGACTGCGGCTGCAGCACCGGCGGCCAGGCTGGATGGAACCAGCGCTGGCGCACGCCGCTACGCGAGGCGCTCGACTGGCTCCGCGACGAAACGGCCGTCATCTTCGAGCGCTACGCATCCGACCTGATCGAGCACCCTTGGCGGGCGCGCGACGACTACATCGACGTCGTCCTCGACCGCTCCGATGAATCGCTGCAGCGCTTCCTCACGAATCACGCGCATCCCGACGCGCGCGCGAACGACGTGTTGAACCTCCTCGAGATGCAGCGCAATGCGATGCTGATGTACACGTCGTGCGGCTGGTTCTTCAACGAGGTCTCCGGCATCGAGACGGTGCAGGTCCTGCATTACGCCGCGCGAGTGATTCAGCTCGCCGAGAAGATCGCGAACCGCAGCCTGGAGTCCGAGTTCATGGAGCGGCTCGCGCCCGCCGTCAGCAACCTTCCCGACCGCGGCACCGCGCGCGACATCTACGAACGCGACGTCAAACCGACGCGGCTCGACCTGGCGCGCGTCGCGTCGCACTACGCGGTGGCGTCGCTGTTCGATCACTTCGATGACGATGCGGACGTCTACTGCTACCGCGTCCGGCGCCATGACTTCGACGTCTTCCGCGCCGGCCGTGCGCGAATGGCGGTCGCCTCGATCACCGTCACATCGAACATCACGCGCGAGACGGAGTCCTACTCGTTCGCCGTCCTGCACCTCGGCGAAACTGAACTGACCGGCGGCGTGCGCACCTCGCACGATCCCGACGACTACGAGAAGGTGAAGCGGGAGCTCGCCGAGGCGTTCCAGCCCGGCGGCATCCCGGCGACGATCCGGCTGCTCGACCAGCACTTCTCCGAGTCGGTCTCGATCCGCTCCCTCTTCCGCGATGAGCAGCGCCGCATCCTGAAGCTGATCTGCAACGCGACGCTGGAAGAGGCGGAGTCGGCGTTCCGCTCGCTCCACGAGCGCTACGACCCGCTCATGCGCTTCCACACCCGCCTCGGCATCCCGCTGCCGAAAGTGCTGCAGATCGCCGCGGAGTTCGACCTCAACATGCAGCTCCGGCGTCTGCTCGACTCCGACGACCTGGTGCTGCCGGAAGTCGAAGCGCGGCTGCGCGAGGCGGAGGATGAACGCGTCGGCCTCGACGACATGACCATCCTCGCGCTGCGCGACGCCATCGAGCGCGCCGCTGCACGGTTCGCCGAGGATCCGGTCGATGTCGACCGGCTCGAGGCGTACGAGTCCATCATCGCTCTCGTGCGCGCGATGGACATCCGCGTCAGCCTCCGCAGGCCGCAGACGCAGTACTACCGGATGGCGTCGACCGTCCGCCCCGCAATCGCCGCCAGCACCGCCAACGGCCAGACCAAGCGCTGGCTCGCCCTCTTCGACGCCCTCGGCGAGCAACTCTCCATCGCCCCGGAGGCCCGCGCATAGTGGTTCACACGTCCGATGGTGGTGGGCGCAACGTGAATCGGCGCGCCGGTGTCCTGCTCCATCCCACTTCGCTGCCGGGCCGTTTCGGCGTCGGCGACCTCGGCGACGAGCTGATGGCGTTTCTCGACTGGGCCGAGAAAGCTGGGATGCACATCTGGCAGGTGCTCCCGCTCAATCCGCCCGGCTACGGCTATTCGCCGTACGGCTGCATCTCGTCGTTCGCCGGCAATCCGCTGCTCATTTCGCCGCAGCGGCTCGTCGAGGCCGGCCTCCTGCCTTCGATCGGCGAAGTGCCCGACTTCGCGGATGACCACGTCGACTTCGAGCGCGTCACGGCGTTCAAGAATCAGCTCCTCCGCGAGTCGTTCGAACACTTCGAGACCAATGGGCGCAACGACCAGCGCGCGGCCCTCAAGCGCTTCGAGCGCGACAACAAATGGCTGCCGGAGTGGTCGCTCTACGCCGCGCTGAAACAGAAGTTCGAAGGAAAACAGTGGTCTGCGTGGCCGCGCGAGATCGCGCGGCGCGAGAAAGAGGCGATCGCCGCGGCGACCGAGGAGCTCGCGGACGAGATCCGATTTCACAAGTACGTCCAGTGGGTCTTCTTCACGCAGTGGGCCGCGGTGCGCGAAGCGGCATACGGGCGCAAGATCAAGATCATGGGCGACGTCCCTATCTACGTCGCCGGCGACAGCGCCGACGTCTGGGCGAATCGCAATCTCTTCCAGCTCGACGAAAACGGCGAGCCGCGCTTCGTCGCCGGCGTGCCGCCCGACTATTTCAGCGAGACCGGCCAGCGCTGGGGAAATCCGCTCTACGACTGGGACAAGATGCGGTCGCAGAACTTCCGGTGGTGGGTGGCGCGCATCCGCGCGAATCTCCGATTCGCCGACATGCTGCGGCTCGATCACTTCCGCGGCTTCGCGGCGTACTGGGAAGTCCCCGCCACGGAGAAGACCGCGATGAACGGCCGCTGGGTGCCCGGTCCCGGACGCGCGCTCTTCGACGCAATCCGCGATGCTGTCGGCGACGTGCCGCTCGTCGCAGAGGACCTCGGGTTCATCACCGCGGAAGTGCATGAGCTACGTCGCGCCATCGACATTCCAGGCATGAAGATCCTGCAGTTCGGATTCAGCCACGTCGACAGCCCGCACCTGCCGCACCGGTTCGAGGCGGAGACGGTCGTCTACACCGGAACGCACGACAACGACACCGCGCGCGGCTGGTACGAGACGGCCTCCGAGGAAGAGCGCGCACTCGCTCACGAATACCTCGGGTGCGACAGCGACGAGTTCTCAGACTCGCTCATGCGCGCCGCCTACACGAGCGTTGCCGAGACCGCGGTCGTCCCCGTGCAGGACATCCTCAACCTCGGCAGCGACGCGCGCATGAACCGCCCCGGCGCGAAGTCGGACAACTGGAGCTGGCGCATGGAGCCGGGCGCGCTGACCGATCGCGACGCCGCCCGCATGCGCCACCTCGCCGAGATCACCGGCAGGTTTTAGCTTCGCTGGAAGATCGCGACTGGGAAGGCGGCGAACGGATCGCCACCTTCGAAGATCTCGTTCGTGAACACGTTTCGCCAGCGGCCGGGTAGCTCGAGTGTGGATTTGCCGGAGACGGTGAAACGCGGGACTGCCACAGCGACGTCCTCGCCGCGCATGAACGCGCAGACACGTTCGCCGCGTAGCGGCTGGTAGCCTTCCCGCGCGAACTGCTTTCGCAACTGCAGCGCCTTCCAGGTCACGAAGAGCTTGATCCGGCCGTCCGGCCAGCAGCGGAGGAGCTCGGATGGATTCGCGTCACGCACCTGTCGCAGCAGCGACATTCGCTTCTCGTAATCGACCGGCCGGCGATTGTCGGGATCGACGAGGCTGAAGTCCCACAACTCGCTCCCCTGGTAGAAATCAGGCACGCCCGGCGACGCGATCTTGAGCACGACCTGCGAGAGCGCGTTGAGAAACCCGTGATATGCCACCCGCTTCTGCAGACGCGTGAAGCTACGCCGGAACTCGTCGCTCGTCAGCAGCGCGT
>DASXIH010000622.1:0-3323 GCA_036498125.1 Thermoanaerobaculia bacterium | reverse complement strand
ATCGCCAGAAGGTCCGCAAGGCGACGGCGGTCGATCACGTCGTGCGAGAGGGCGGCGACGAGTCGCTCCAGGCCGGCCTTGTGGCGGCGGTCGAGCGCCTCGGGAAGTGCGACCGGGAACTTCACGACCGCTGCACCGGCGGTCACCCGCGGACGCAGCGTCGACGCGGACAATGTCGGGGATTCGGAGGAACGCTTCAGAACCGAGCGCCGGAGACGGTTCTTGCTCGCGATCGTCGCGACGATCTTCGTTGGATCGCCTTCCGGGAGGAAGTAGATCGCGGTCACGCTCTCTCGCGTCTGTCCGATGCGGTGTGCGCGCCCGTTGCGCTGGTCCAGCTTCGCGGGATTCCAAGGGATGTCGTAATGGATGACGGCGGCCGCGCGCTGTAGGTTGAGCCCCTCACTCGCAAAGTCAGTCGTGACGAGGAGATCGATCGTCCCGCGTTGAAACGCATCGATCGCGCCGCGGCCGTCGCGCGCGGTCGCGAGGCCGCATTGGAGCGCCGTCGCCAGAAAACGCGCCGTCGCCGCGGAACCGGTGAAGATGAGCGCCGGCTCGCCGGTCAGCGTCCCACGCAGAAGATCGAGTTTGTTCGATGCGTTCGATTCGGCGAACGATCGCACCGCATCCAGCTTCTGCATCTCCTCGCGAATCGCTGCGACATCGAGCGCGGCGGACGGTGCCCACACGTCCCAGAAGAGGACCTGCTGGAACGCGCCGCTGTCCTCCTCGTGGGCAAACGCCTGCCTGTAATCGCGCTTCGTCAGCGGCCTCCCGCTCTCGATGACCCGCTCATAGAAGCGAAGCTGACGTTTGATCGACTCGATGAGCGCCGCCTCGCTCGACTCGAGACGGCGCCACAGAAAACGCCGCAGGAGCGGAGCGCTGCCGGTGAGCGGAAACTCCAACGCGTCGATCGGCGCCGCGGGAACGGCATGATGGATCACGCGCCGTTCGAGCGACCCGAACTGAAGCCGCTCGGGGAGGACGCTGCGGTCGCGGCGGATCAGCAGGTGGCCGAGGAGATGTTCGATAGCCTCGCCATCCAGCGTCTCGAACGCGAGATCGATCGAAGGCACTCCTCGGTCGAGGAGTACGTCATCACGGACGATCAGCGCCAGAAGCGCGTGAAGGTCTTGCGCGGAGTTGCACAGCGGCATGGCGGTCACGAGAAGTACGCGCGCTGCGAGCGTCCGCCTCGCCAGCGCGTCGTAACGTTGCGTCGCGGGATTCCGGAACGCATGGGCCTCGTCGACGATCACGAGGCGCGGCACCGCCGGATCCGCGATGCGAAACGAATGCGCCCACGCGTCGTGCGTTTCGATCGTCGCCTCAACCTGGAACTGGCGGAGTGTCCGCTGCCACTGGGTCACCAGCGATGCGGGCACGATCAGGTCGATCTCTCCGGCGAACCGCTTTGCAACTGCCGCGGCGACGAAGGATTTGCCGAGACCGACTTCGTCGGCGAGGATCACACCGCCGAAGGCGTCGATTGCGGCGACCGCGCGCCGCACCGCCTCGACCTGGTGATCAGCGAGCAAGGCGATGATCGACGAAGCGGCGAAGCTTCGCGAAATCCTTCTCGCTCACGCCGTACAGCTCGGCGACAGCGCGATCGATATCAGCGTCGACGCCGCGTCCTGCGTGCGCACGCCGAGCGAGGCGAGTGAGCGCGGTCGCGTCGTCGAGCGGCGGGAGCGGCAGTTGCGCCACCGTGCGTCCGAACATGCGGAAATGCGCGTCTTTCGCGCGTTCGGCGACCGCGAGCAGGAGCGCGTTCGCGACGGTCGAATTCAGGACGGCGCTCAATGCGTACGCCTCGTCGAGCGATACGGCGTCGATCGAGTAAAGCGTCTGGTTTGGAACGAGCGGAACGGCGCGGCCATTGACGTCGACGGAGTCCGAGAGGACCGCCGCCGTCATCCCGCGCGAGACGTCCTTCCACGCGACCTTGATCCCGACGTGCTCCGGTTTCACATACGCGAGCTGAAAGTCGGAAACATCGACGCCGCGCGCTCCCGCGAGGTTCCGCAGCCACCGCGGCGGCGTCTTCCACCCGTTCCTCGGCCACACCATCCATTCCGTCGGCCCCGCGCTCCACCGCTTCAGGTCGCGCCCTCGCACGCAGCGGGCGACGTGAGCCAGCGGTACACAGAGATGATCTTCCGTGATGAGCGCCGCACCTCGAATGCGGCAGTCACCGAGGAAGAATGCGTGGTTGTCGCCCGTCTTCACCCCCATCAACGGCCGTCGCCCAAGTGTGATGGCAAGCGGTCGATGTGCCGCTCGCAATCTCCGGAGGATTGCAGCAGCTTCAGGCGGTACCAGCGACCACTCGCAGGTACCGCCGAAGTCAGCCGGCGTCGCTTCGAATGAGAGATCGTCATCGACGACGTGAATCCGTCCGCGTGGACGGCGTTTCGCGAGCGTGAGCCCGAGCGGAAAGGTGTCGGCGTCGAAGTAGCGCTTCGCGCTCGCGCTCCAGTCTTCGATGGCCACGACGTCGTGCTGCATCGCTGCGCGGCGGAGCGGCGCTGCGTATGCGGCGTTCATGATCTTGGCCGGCATCAGCATCGACACCACGCCGCCGTCGCCTGCAAGTGACAGCGCTCGCTCGAAGAACGCGACGGAAAGGTCGGGCTGATGAAATGCAGCGCCTCCACTCGCGGGCCGGAAGAAGGCATAGCGATCGCTCACCATCCGCTTCGCACGCGCGTCGATGCGCGCGTTGCGCACCCAGGGGGGATTGCCGGCGACGACGTCGAATCCGCCGCGCGCCATCACCGGCGCGAAATGAACGTCGAACGAGAAGAAGTCGAGCGTTCCCTCTTCGATGCGGTCGAGCGTCCGCCGATGTCCGGCGATGCGCGCCTGAAGTTCCCGGCAGCGTTCGAGGTCGGCGGCGAGGGCGCGCCCGAACAGGTCCTCCTGCGGCGCCGTGAGCAGCTGCAGTTCGGCCTCGTCGGCATCGATCGCGCGCGCCACGAGGTCGGACGCGAGACGGCGGTCGTTCTCGCGAATCAGTCGGGCGAGTGCCGGACGTTCCTCGCGGGGCGAGTGGCGGTAGCGTTCCAGCAGGTCGCTCTGCGCCCGGAGCGCGTAAACCCACTCACGATAGATCTCGGCCCGTGCATCGCCGAGGAAGTCGGCCGGGCCGAGGAGTGAGTTGCCCTGGAGGATGTTGCGATCGAGATTCGGGAGCGGCGGAATCTGCTCGATCCCGACCTCGGTCGTCGAGACGATCGCGAGCCAGAGCCGCAACTCGCAGAGGCGCACGGCTTCCGGTTTGAGATCGACGCCGTAGAGCGATCGCTCCACGA
>DASXIH010000621.1:0-2950 GCA_036498125.1 Thermoanaerobaculia bacterium | reverse complement strand
GTGGAGGATCTCGTGGGGCAGTTGTGCGGCAGGCGCGGCCGTAAGTAGCTTCTTCTCGTAATCATGCGCAGCAACGATCACTGGCGCGATTTTCATCAGCAGGTGCGCGTCAACGAGCGGCACGCGGACCTCGACGGAGTGCGACATGCTGGTCCAGTCGATGTCGCGCAGGAGTTGATCGCCGAGGAAGTACGTCGACTCGAGCGCGGCAACGCGCGCGAAGGGATTGCCGGGATCGGGCGTGATGGCCGCCGCCATGCGCTCGCGCAGCTCGAGGCGCTTCAGCCCCTCTTGCACGAGCTCCCGCGGAAGGACGCCGGACAGCTCCTCCGGCATGAAGAGGCCGCGCTTCAGGAGATAGGCGCCGGCGTAGTCGCCTCCGTAGATCAGCGACGATCCTGACTTCGGACTCGACTTCGCCGGCCGGATGACGTTGTAGAACCGCCGGAAGGCGCGCCCGAGACCCGGGACGCGCGAGGCGGCGCCCAGCGACTTCACGAACCGCGGGATCTTGCGGAACGTGGTGTACCCGCCGAACAACTCGTCGCCGCCCGTACCGCTGAGCATGACCTTCATCCCGAGCTCGCCCGCCGCCTTCGAGACGTAATACGAGTTCCAGCCGTCGATCGTCGGCTGGTCCATGGCGGCGAGGATCCGCGGCAGATCGGCGTGAAACTCCTCGTGCGTGACCGTGCGGATGATGTGATTGAAGCCGTAGTGCCGCGCGAGCACCGTCGCAAGCGGAGCTTCGTCCTGCTCGCTGCCGGCGAACTCCTGCGTCCGGATCGTGACGCCGGTCAGGTCGTGGTAGCCCGCCTCGCACGCCAGCGCGACGACGGTCGTCGAGTCTTTGCCGGCGGAGAGAAAAGCGCCGAGCGGAACGTCGGCGACGAGGTGATAGCGGACCGATTCCTGGATCGCCTCGGTCACCAGGTCGTGCCACTCGCCATGCGGCACTTCGTGCGCCCGCTCGACGCCGCGCTTGTAGACGTCCGCGAGCGAGAAGTAGCGCTGGATCGCGATGTCGCCGCCCGAGGTGATCGTGGCGTGGTGGCCGGGCTGGAGAGCTCGGATCGCCTTGTGTGTCGTGAACGGCTGCGGGACCGTGCCGCGGACGAGGAACCCGACGATGCCGGCCGGATCGACTTCGCGCGATACGCCACCGCCCGCGAGCAGCGCCTTCACCTGCGACGCGACGCGGGCCACGCCGTTCTCGATCGCGTAGTAGAGCGGCTTGATGCCGTATGGATCGCGCACGAGGAAGAGCGAGCGTTCGCGAGAGTCCCACACCGCGAACGCGAACATGCCGCGGAGCTTCATCAGCATCGCTTCGCGCTCGCGCGCGAACATCGTCAGCAGCACCTCGGTATCCGAGTGCGTCCGGAACGTCAGCCCCTCGCGCTCGAGGTCCGCGCGCAGCTCTTTGTAGTTGTAGATCTCGCCGTTGAAGACGATGGCGTAACGGCCGTCGGCGCTGAGCATCGGCTGATGCCCGTGCTCGGAGACGTCGATGATCGACAGACGGCGGTGGCCGAGGGAGAGGCGGCCGTCGGGTGAGTGCCACTCGCCGTAGTCGTCCGGACCGCGGAAGCGCATCGCGTCGCGCGTGCGCTGCAGCTCCTCCCGATCGACGGGAGGAGCTGAGTCACGGAACGAGTAGATGAGATTGATGCCGCACAAAGCGCTACATGCTCGACATGGCGTTCAGAAACTCCGCATTCGAGCGCGTCTTGTCGAGCTTCTCGATGAGCAGCTCCATCGACTCCACGGTCGACAGCGGCGAGAAGACTTTGCGCAGAACCCAGATGCGATTGAGCTCGTTGCGCTCGAGCAGCAATTCCTCTTTGCGCGTGCCCGACTTGTTGATGTCGATCGCCGGGAAGACGCGCTTGTCGGAGAGCTTGCGGTCGAGGTGGACCTCGAGGTTGCCGGTGCCCTTGAACTCTTCGAAGATGACGTCGTCCATGCGCGAGCCGGTGTCGATCAGCGCCGTGGCGATGATCGTCAGCGAGCCGCCTTCCTCGACGTTACGCGCCGAACCGAAGAAGCGCTTCGGGCGCTGGAGGGCGTTCGAGTCGACGCCGCCCGAGAGCACCTTGCCCGACGGCGGAACGACGGTGTTGTAGGCGCGCGCGAGACGCGTGATCGAGTCGAGGAGGATGACGACGTCGCGCTTGTGCTCGACCAGCCGCTTCGCCTTCTCGATGACCATCTCGGCGACCTGCACGTGGCGCGACGCCGGCTCGTCGAACGTCGACGAGATGACTTCGCCCTTCACGCTGCGCTGCATGTCGGTGACTTCTTCCGGCCGCTCGTCGATCAGGAGAACGATGAGCGTGACCTCCGGGTGATTCGAGGTGATCGAGTTCGCGATCGCCTGCAGGATCATCGTCTTACCGGTACGCGGCGGCGCGACGATGAGGCCGCGCTGGCCCTTGCCGACCGGAGCGATGAGGTCGAGGACGCGCGACGACATGTTCGTCGGGATCTCGAGCCGGATGCGGTTTTCCGGATAGAGCGGCGTCAGATTGTCGAAGAGAACCTTCTCGCGCGCCACGTCGGGATGTTCGAAGTTGACCGCCTCGACCTTGATCAGCGCGAAGTAACGCTCGCCTTCTTTCGGCGGACGCACCTGGCCGGAGACGGTGTCGCCGGTGTGGAGGTCGAAACGGCGGATCTGCGACGGCGAGACGTAGATGTCGTCCGGACCCGGAAGGTAGTTGTACTCGGGGGCGCGGAGGAAGCCGAAGCCGTCCGGCAGGCACTCGAGGACGCCCTCGGAGAAGATCAGGCCCGACTTCTCGGTCTGCGCCTGCAGGATCGCGAAGATCAGGTCCTGCTTGCGCATCCCGGTCGCGTTCTCGATCCCGTGCTCCTTCGCCATCCGCGTGAGGTCGGGGAGCTTCATCTCCTTCAGCACACGGATGTCGACCGTCTCCGCGGCCGGCGC
>DASXIH010000620.1:0-3073 GCA_036498125.1 Thermoanaerobaculia bacterium | reverse complement strand
GTTTCCCCAGCGGTGAGATGGCAGTCGAAGCGCGGTGTAGGGCGAGGAATGCGTCGCAACAGCAGCTCCAGGTTCTTCGTTACCGTCACCCGCCGCAGATCGGACCGCGAGACGTCACGCGCTTCGGGATCGAGGCGGCGGATGTGGCGGTGGAGGAGCGCGCGCCGGAGCCACGGATCGGCCGGAAGAGAACGGAAGCGTGTAGCGTCCTCCGTCATCTCGACATCCTCGGCCTCGTCGATCGCCCGCTGTACGGACGGCCACCACTCCTGCGCTTCTTCGGCGATCGAGGCGAGGTTGTCCACAACCGACGGGTCGTAGTCGCGCAGCGTTTGACGGATGCGGACCCGGAGAAAGCGTGGATCGGCATTCATCCGGTCGGAACGCGGCGTCTCGCCGCGGTCGCGGAGGAACGCCTCGATCTCCGAGCGCGTGACGCCGAGGAGGGGGCGGATGATGCCGTCGTCGCGGATGGCGTGGATGCCGCGAAGGCCGGCGAGACCGCTCCCGGTGAAGAGCCGCATCAGCACCGTCTCGGCCTGGTCGTTCTTCTGGTGCGCCGTGGCGACGTACTTTGCGTCCGTCTGACGGCGGATCTCCTGCAGCTTCGCGCTCCGCACCTCCCGCGCCGCCGCCTCGATGCCCGCATGCTTAAGGCGCTCCGGATCGAGCGTGCCGTCGTCCACGACCAGCTTCACCTTCAGCCGCTCGCACAGCTCGCGCACGTAGCGCTCGTCGCCATCCGACTCCTCGCCGCGAAGGTGGTGGTTGACGTGCGCCGCGACGATCTCGAAGCCGGAAAGCTCGCTCAGAACGAGCAGCAAAGCCGTCGAGTCGAACCCGCCCGAGACCGCGGCGACGACCTGGCAAGGTCCGATCTCGTGATCCGAGAAGAAGTTAGCGACGACGTCGTGCAGCGACACCGCCGCCATTTTCCCATTTGCCCTCGAAAGTTACTGCAGGCGCACGCGAGATTTCTCGTCCGGCGGCCGAGATTTCTCCATTCGCAGCCGAGATTTCTGGAGAAACGCGCGAAGATCTCCGCCCGGCGTCGGAGGATTCTGGAGAAACCGGCGAGATTTCTCGTGGCGCACGCGAGGTTCCTGGAGAAGCATCTCCGGATTCTCCAGTCGCGTCGGAGACTTCTGCGTTGCGCTCGGAGAAACCTGGTGTGCGCTCCGAGGTTTCTGGAGAAACCCGCGATGTTCTCTTGTTGCACACGTTGGCGACAGCAGAAACCAGCGATGTTCCTGCAGGTTCCTCCGCCGCCGGACGGGAATCCAGCCAGGTTTCTCCAGAACCCCGCGATGCCGCTGGAGAACTCTCGCGTGCCGATCGAGAAACCTCGGATGCCGCTGCAGAAATGTCGCGCGCCAAACGAGGAATCTCGGGCGCCAAACCGGGAGAGTAAAATGTTTTCACACCAATCCCAACGCGCACCCCGGAGGACCCCATGGCTGGAACTGTCGACTACGAATCGGAGCATCGTCTTGCAGTCGTCATGTACGGGGGCGTCTCGCTCGCGATCTACATCGGCGGCATCGCCCGCGAGCTCCTCGCCATCATTCGCGCGACCTCGCAGTCGCGCACGGACCCGAGTCAGGCCGGCCTCAAGTTCGAGCAGCTCTCGCCGAGCGAGAAGATCTACCGGCGCATCGCGCAGATGACCACGGGCGTCTCATACGCCGACACTGAAGGCGGGGCGCTGCCGATCAAGAAGCGCGTCTCGGTCGACATCATCTCCGGAACGTCGGCGGGCGGGATCAACGGCATCTTCCTCGCCAAGGCGCTCTCGAACGACGCGCCGCTCGACGCGATCCTCAAGCTCTGGATCGAAGAAGGCGACCTCGGCAAGCTCCTCAACGACTCGGAATCGGTCTCCGATCTGCCGGGTCTCGCGGCGCAGGTACCTCCGGTGGCGCTCCTCAACGGCGAGCGGATGTATCGGAAGCTGCTCGCCGCGTTCGACGACATGGACAGTCAGAAGAACACCGGCCGTTACGATCCGGGCCGCGTCGACCTCTTCGTCACAACGACCGACATTCGCGGCGAGGTGATCAACCTGCCGGTCGAGAACACGGTCGCGCAGGAGCGCCGCCACCGGCAACGCTTCCACTTCACGCACGACGGCGCGCACAGCGGCGAGCTGGCAAACGCGGAGAACCCGACGCTCGCATACGCCGCGCGCTGCACGTCCTCGTTTCCGTTCGCGTTCGAACCGTTCACCTGGAAGGACGCCGCGCGGCTCGCCGGCCCGCGCGCCGATCAGGCGCAGTGGAGCGAGCGGCTGATGTTCACGAGCCCGAACTATGACCAGCGGCCGATGGGCGACGGCGGGTATCTCGACAACAAGCCGTTCTCATACGCCATCGACGAGCTGGCGCGGCGCCAGTCCGATCTCGACGTCTCTCGCACGCTCATCTACGTTGAGCCCGACCCGGTCGAGATCGACGCCAGCTCCGCGAAGACGGAACAGGAGACGAAGCCCGACGCCATCGACAACGCGCTCGCCGCGCTCATCTCCATCCCCGGTTACGAGACGATCCGTGAGGACCTGCAGCGCGTCGTCGAACGGAATGCCCGCGTCGATCAGTTCCGCGACATCGAGCAGAAGGTGGAGGCGGGTCTCGATACGTGGCTGGGCCTCCATGCGCGCGACACCGTGTTCGAGGCGGTGAACGCGAGGGGGAAAGAGGCGACGGTCGACGAGCTGATCGCGAAGTACGGACCGGGCTACGCGGCGTATCACCAGGTGAAAGTCTCCTCGGTGGTCGACATGCTCGCGGACCTCATCTGCGTCGCCGGCAGCATCGCGCGCCCGGAGATCTCGCAGGTCGTCCGCGACCTGGTGCGCGAGTGGGTACGGCAGACGTATTCAACGCCGGAAGCGGAGACGGAGCTGCTGCTCGACGCCGACATCGACTATCGCCTCCGCAAGTTGAGCTTCCTGATCCGCAAGGCGGTGCCGCCGGCGTCGAAGGCGGTCGACGAGGCGCGCGCAAAGCTGAAGAAGATCTATGACGATCTCTACCTGACGCGCGGCAAGCTCCGCGACGAGCTGCAGGCGTGGGTG
>DASXIH010000619.1:0-3778 GCA_036498125.1 Thermoanaerobaculia bacterium | reverse complement strand
CGCGGCCGTCCGCGCTGCGCGACGTCGCATTGCGCATCGCGAAGACGCTGAATTGCCTCAACGGCACGGCGGGCGACGACGACTGCGCGTCGTGCCAGCGCATCGAGCGGCGCATCCATCCCGACGTCCACTTCATCGAGGTCGGCGGCGAGCGGAAGATGATCTCGATCGAACAGATCCGCGATCTCGTCTCCGGCGCGACGATGCGGCCCTACGAGGGACGCACCAAGGTCTTCATCATCGATCCCGCCGACGCGCTGAGCCCCAGCGGCTCGAACTCGCTCCTGAAGACGCTCGAAGAGCCGGCGCGCGACACCACGTTCATCCTGCTCACCCGTTCGCCCGATCTGCTCCTGCCGACCATCCGTTCGCGCGCGCAGTCGATCTACATCGGCGATGAGCGCGTGCGCGACCGCCTGCAGGCGATCGCAACGTTCGAATCCGACGACGAGCGCGAGAAGCTCGCAAACGACCTCCGCGCCGCCCTGCATCGTTTCGCCGAGCGCCGCGACTCCATGGCGCTCCTGGCAACAGCGGCGATGGTTGCCGGCCAGGAAGAAGTGAAAGACGCCATGGCCCTCCTCGCCGCGATCCTGACCTCCGGCGACGAAAAGCTCAGCTCCATCCCGCGCGAGAAACTCCTCGCCGCCGCCGACGGCATCCTCGCCGCCATCCGCGCCATGACCATCAACGCCGACCCAAGGCTGACCCTCGAAGCCGCCCTCGCCCAACTCGTCGGATGAACGATGGTGCGGCTAAGAGCCGCACCCTACATGTGTAGGGGCCGGCTCTTAGCCGGCCCATAAAAAATCGGCCCCGCTTTCGCGGGGCCGGGAGATGAATCTACTGGATGGGGCGAGCTAGGTCGCTCGGTGGTGAGATTTTACGGCTGGCAAGATTCAAGGAAGCTTTCAAGAGGAAAAAAACGAGGCAGGCTGGTACAACAGAAAGCGGCTTTCGCCTGCCCATCCAGTAAACCTTGGTTCACGTTGGGCGCATTATCGCACACTTTGTGAAAAATTTCTCAATGTAACCGCATCGTGACAACCTCTTAACTTGCCGAAAGATAACAGCAGTTTTCGGAAGATGCCGGAATGGTTACCAAACGAGCGTTCGGTTAATTTCCATTCCTGCTGGTTATCGCGCCCGCGGGTCGACGAATGCGGCACTCGGCACCAGCGAGCGGTCGAGCGCCACGTGTCCCGCCAGCGTCTCGGCCGGCGTCCCGTTCACCAGAATGCGTACCCGTTTCGCCTCGGGGAAGTTCGCCGTGATGGTCTGGACGAGCGAATAGACCGCCATCAGTTCCTCGTGGCTTCCGGCCGCCCAGCCTTGCGTGAGCGTGGCGCCGCCGAGGTCGACGAAGCCGGTGCCGTCCGGAAGGAGAAACGCGCCGCGGACGACCGTGTCCGCCGGGAACGCACGGGAGAACGCCGGGTTCGCCGGTCCCTTGAACAACTCGCGGACGACCACCGCCATCGCTCCCGGCGGGTTCTGCGGCGCCTGCACGTTGCGCCCTTCCGCCACGAGCAGCAACGACGGCCCCTCGAAGTAGAGCCGGACGGCGCGCGGCGCGACGTTGTTCTGTACGTTCAGGTTGTTGCCGGCCTGCTCGTTCTTCTTCTTGCACCCGGCTGCGAGAACGAGCAGGGCGAAGACGACGACTCCTGCGCGGCGCACTAGGTTCCGGTCCTCGTTGCCGGGGCGGTGGGAGCAGGCGCCGGCGGCTTAGCAGGAGGACGGATGACGCCGATCCGCGTTTCGTAGTCGGTCTTGTACTTCACGACCGCGCGCGCGATCGCGTCGACGACCGTCGCCACGAACGCATCGCTCTTGAGCTTCGCCTCTTCTTCCGGATTCGAGATGAAGGCGACTTCGACGAGCGCCGCCGGCATCGTCGCGCCGACGAGCACCTTGAACGGTGCCTGCTTCACGCCGCGATTCTGGATCCCGGCGATGGCGTTCATCTCCTCCTGAATGTCGGTCGCGAACCGACTCGACTCCTGCAAATACGACTGCTGCGCCAGGTCCCACAGGATCAGCTTCAGGTCTGACGACGGCGAAGCGGCAGCCGACACCGAGGCGTTCTCCGACTCGGCCGCCTTCTTCGCGATCTCGTCCGAGGCGTCGGCGGAGAGGAAGTATGTCTCCGACCCCTTCGCGCCTTTGACCACCGCGGCGTTCATGTGCACCGAGAGGAACAGGTCCGCCTTGTACTGATTCGCGATCGCGGTGCGCTGATCGAGCGAGACCACCGAGTCGTCCTCGCGCGTCAGCACGATGCGGGCTCCGGTCTTGGCGCCGAGGGCGCTGGCGAGCTTGCGGCAGACGGCGAGCGTCAGGTCCTTCTCGGTCGTCCCGTCCGGCCCGATCGCGCCGACATCCTTTCCGCCGTGACCGGGATCGATGACGATCGTGTGGATGCCCGGCGCCTCGACAGGCTTTGCGGGCGTCGGGAGCTGCGTCGTCGGAGCCGTCGTTTGCGCCGCGCCTTTGCGCAGGTCGAGGACGACGCGGAAGGGGTTGTCGAGCTTGTAGGCGTCGGCGACGACGTCGGGCGACGTGAGCTGGATGCGCAGATCGTTTCCGCTGAACGACAGTTTCGAAACGTTAGGATCTTCCTGCGCCTGGTCGGCGAACGGCGCGCGGATCGGCGACTTGAAACGGACCGTGTACGCCGCCGGCTCCTTGACGATCAAATAGTCCGCCGGTCCGCTCAGCGTCAGGACGACCTTCGTAATCCCCTGCACGTTCGCGAGCGACGGCGTGACGCTCACCTGCGTCTGCTGGAGCGAGCGGATCGCCAGGATGTGTCCCGCGGCGTCCCACGTCGCATCGAGCGCGGCAGCACGGCTCAGGTATCCCTGAAAGAACTGCAGCGTCGCATACGGTTTGCCCGCGGCGGACAACGGCGGCACCGGCATCTCGACGAGGTCGTCGCGGACGACGGCGAAGCGCGAGTCGGGCCCGAATGCCGCCTCGACGCCGCCGAGCGCCGCCTTGAAGCCGCCGCTCTCCTGCCGCACCGTCCCGCCGAGCGCCGTGATCACCTCGTCGACCGCGAAGTACGTCTGGCTCCCCTGATGGATCACCGACAGCGGCTTGTCGCCGTTCGGCGTTCGCAACGTCGAGGCGGCGGGAGCCTGTCCGAGCAGGATGGAGGCGACGGCGAGGAGCGTGAGCGTCGAGAGGAGAAGGAGGCGCTTCATCTGTTGCTCAGAGGATAAACTGGAATCGATGCGCTCCGCGATCCTCTGCGCTCTGCTCACTGCCCTCTGCGCTCTCTCCTGCGCGAAAGACAAGCCGGCAACCGCCGTCAGCAAAGATCCGATCAGCGTTCGCGGATGGATCGCGGACGTCGACACCGGTGCGCCGAGCGACCGCCTTCTCACCGTCGAGACCGAGAGCGCCCGCCGTACGGCCGCATTTCAGGCGATGAACGTCTGGGTCGAAGGGGCGCCGTACGCGAGCGGCGGCGTCGCGGAGAACGGCTCGTTCATCTTCCTCGACGTGCCGCCGGGCAAGAGCGCGATCGGCTTTGCGACGACCGGCGTCTCGCAGGCGATGCTCACGCTCGAGCACGTTCCGCCGAACGCCGACGTCTTCGTCCCCGGACTCGTCATGACGCCGAAAGGCATGACCGTCGCAGATCCGAAGGCGATCCGCGTCCGGCTCGCGGCTCGGGTCGCAAAGCCGGCACCTGCCGGTTTGACGGCGCGAATTGCCGGGATCGACGTACCAGTGGTGAAGGTTCCGATCAACTCGATGATCGATCGCC
>DASXIH010000618.1:0-6382 GCA_036498125.1 Thermoanaerobaculia bacterium | reverse complement strand
CCCGGCTTGGCGCCGTTGCCGGAGCAGACGGCGCAGGTGACGACGCGGGGAATGGTGAGCGTGATGTCCTTGCCGAACACCGCCTCTTCGAATTCGAGCGTCAGGTCGTAGCGGAGATCGTTGCCGCGCGCGGCACGAGTGGTGCGCCGGTGGGAGGTGCCGAAGAAGTCGCCGAAGCCGAAGAGGTCGCCGAGGATGTCGCCGAAGTCGGCGAACTGATTCGGGTCGAAGCCGCCCATGCCGGAGGTGCCGGCGTGGCCGTAACGGTCGTAGCGCGCGCGCTTCTCGTCGTCCGAGAGCACGCCGTAGGCTTCCGCCGCCTCTTTGAACCGCTCCTCCGCCTCGGCGTCGCCGGGGTTCTTGTCGGGGTGGTACTTCACTGCGAGCTTGCGGTAGGACTTCTTGATGTCGTCGAGAGACGCACCCTTCGCCAGACCGAGCACTTCGTAGTAGTCGCGTTTTTCCGTCGTCGCCATCATTTATTCATTCGAGCCCGACTGCATTCTCATCGGGTTGTAGAGCATCACGCTCGTCAGAATACGAGCGGCCACCTGTAAGTCGTAAATGGCGTCCGACAATTTCTGCCTGTCGTCCGCGGCGACCGACTCCTTCGCCCCGACGAGGCTCTTTTTCACTTTCTCCTGGTCCTCGGCGGAGAGGAGCTTCCCGAACTCGTTGAAGACCTTCTCGTTCGTGTAGATCATCCCCTCGAGCTTGTTCTGCATGACGCGCAGCTCGCGCCGCGAGGCGTCGCTGCGCTGGTACTCCTCGGCCTCGTTCACGAGATTGTCGATCTCTTCCTGACTGAGGCCGCCCGCCGGGTTGATCTGCATCCCCTGCGACTGCCCCGTCGCCTGGTCGAGCGCCGTGACGCTGACGATGCCGTTGGAGTCGATCGAGAAGTTGACCTCGATCTGCGGGACGCCGCGCGGGGCCGACGGGATGCCGACGAGATCGAACTGGCCGAGAGACTTGTTGTCGCGCGCGAACTCGCGCTCGCCCTGCAGCACGTGGATGTTCACGCGCGCCTGGTTGTCGGCGACGGTGGTGAACACGAGCGAGTTCTTCGTCGGGATCGTCGAGTTGCGCTCGATGACTTTCGTGAACATGCCGCCGTGCGTCTCGACGCCGAGGGAGAGCGGCGTAACGTCGAGCAGGATCATGTCCTTGATGTCGCCGCGCAGAATGCCGCCCTGGATGCCGGCGCCGATCGCCACGACCTCGTCGGGGTTGATGTTCCGGTTCGGCTCTTTGCCGAAGACCTTCTGCACCGCCTCGATGACCTTCGGCGTGCGCGTCTGACCGCCGACGAGAACGACTTCGTCGATGTCGTTCGGCGAGAGGTTCGCCGCCTTCATGGCGTCGTTGACCGGCCCGATGGTCTTCTCGATCAGGTCCTCGACCAGCCGCTCGAACTCCTTGCGCGTGAGGATGGTGTTGAGGTGCTTCGGCGCGCCGGAGTTGTCGGCGGAGATGAACGGCAGCGTGATGCGGCTCTCCGTCTCCATCGAGAGCTCGCACTTCGCCTTCTCGGCCGCTTCCTTGAGGCGCTGCAGCGCCATGCGGTCGCCGCGGAGATCGATACCGGTCTCGCGCTGGAAGTTGTCGATGAGCCAGTCCATGATCCGCTTGTCGAAGTCTTCACCGCCGAGGTAGGTGTCGCCCGAGGTGGAGAGGACCTCGAACAGCCCGTCTTCGAGTTTCAGGATCGAGATGTCGAACGTGCCGCCGCCGAGGTCGTAGACGGCGATGACCTGGTTCTTCCTGTTGTCGAGACCGTACGCGAGCGCGGCGGCGGTCGGCTCGTTGATGATGCGGAGCACCTCGAGGCCGGCGATCTTGCCGGCGTCGCGCGTCGCCTGGCGCTGCGAGTCGTTGAAGTACGCGGGGACGGTGATAATCGCCTCGCTCACCGTCTCGCCGAGGTAGTCCTCGGCGAACGACTTGATCTCCATCAGGACGAAGGCGGAGACCTCTTCCGGCGAGAATTCGCGGTCGCGGATCTTCACCTTCAGATCGCCGTTGCCCGCGGCGGTCACGTTGTAGGGAAGGATCTGCTTCGCGCGCACGACCTCGTCCGACTCGTACTTGCGGCCGATGAGCCGCTTGATGGCGAAGATGGTGTTGAACGGGTTCGTGATCGCCTGACGTTTGGCGATCTGTCCGACCAGCCGTTCGCCGTCCTCGGTGAATCCGACCACCGAAGGCGTCGTGCGGCTCCCTTCCCGGTTCGCGATCACCTGCGGCGTCGCGACGTCGACGACGGACACACACGAGTTCGTCGTCCCGAGATCGATTCCGATGATTTTGGGCATTGGCTCTTATTCTTCAGGGCCGCCAACGGCTACCTTCACCATCGCCGGACGCAGCAGCCGGTCGTGGAGGAAGTAGCCCTTCTGCAGTACCTGTACGACGGTGTGGTTCGGGACGGCTGCGTTTTCCTCCCGGACGACCGCCTCGTGGATGTTCGGATCGAAGCGAACGTTCGCCTCGTCGATGACGCGCACTCCGTGCTTCGTCAGGACGTCGAAGAACTGTTTGTAGATGAGTGAGACGCCGCGGTGGAATTCGTCCCCCTCCTCGGCGTGATCGAGCGCGCGGTCGAAGTTGTCGAGCACCGGGAGGAGGTCCCGGAGTGCCCCCGCGAGCGCGTATTTGAAGAAGTCCTGCTTCTCGCGGTCGGCGCGCTTCCGGTAGTTGTCGAAATCCGCGAGCGTGCGGAGGTACCGGTCGCGCCATTCGGCGACACCTGGATCCGCCTGCGCCTGCGGCACGCCGGGCGGCGGAGGATCGGCAGCTGCCTCCTCGGCCGTTTTCTGCATTTCGTGTTCGAGGTCTTCGACCGACGCGCCGTCATCCTCGAGGATGTAGCGATCGTCATCGTTTCCATTGGGGTCTGCCATCAAAGCTGCTCCTCTTCTTCGATCTTCCGCGACAGCGCGCGGCCGATGTAGTCGACCAGCGGCGCCATGCGCGCGTACTCCATCCGCATCGGACCGATGATTCCTACGACGCCGAGCGGTGCGTTATGCGACCCATAGCTCTTTGCGACGATGCCGAAATTGTGCACGTGCGTGAAGTCGCTCTCCGATCCGATCAGGATCTGGAGCCCTTCCTCCGTGAGACACGAGTTCAGCAAGTCGATCAGCTTCTCTTTTTCCTGCAGCGCCAGGAAGGTCTTCCGTAGCGCCATCGTGTCGGAGAACTCCGGCTTCGTCAGGATCGACGCCGCCCCCTCCACGTAGAGGTCGTTGTCGTTGGTGTGGACGTCGTTCACCGCCTCGATGCCGAGCGCGATGGTCTTCTGCAGCATCTGATCGTGCATGGCCCGCTCTTCCTCGGTCATCCGGACGAGGCGGCGGCGGATCTGGTCGAGGGTCAGGCCGAAGAACTCGCCGCTGATGAAGCGGCCGATCTTCTCGAGCTCGTCCCGCTTGAAGTTGAGGCGCGTCTCGACGACTTTGTTCACGACGACGCCGTTAGTCCCGACGATGACGGAGAGGATCTTGTTCTCGGCGACGAGGACGAAATCCATCGACCGGATCGCAAACTGCAACAGCGTCGGCATGAAGACGACGCCGACCTGGTCGGCGAGCCGGGAAAGGGTGAGCGACGCTTCGTGAAGCACGTGATCGATCTCGGTGCTGTGGGAAACCTGCTCGTCGATCGTCTCGCGCTCGAGCTGGGTGAGCACCCGCGACGTCATCAGGTAATCGATGAAGAAGCGGTACCCGCGGTCGGTCGGAATGCGGCCGGCCGAGGTGTGCGGCTGCGCGAGGTAGCCGAGGTCCTCGAGGTCCGCCATGACGTTGCGGAGGCTGGCCGGCGAAAGCTGAAAACGGCCGCACTTCGCCAGCGAGCGCGAGCTGATCGCCTCGCCCGTGGCAACGTGCTGCATGACGATCTCGCGCAATACCTCCCGCGCGCGTCCGTCGAGCTCTTCTCCTTGCTGGCTCATCCGTTTCGACCTGGCACTCTCACCAAACGACTGCCAAGGCCAATGGTAACCTAGCGAGCGATGCCGATGATTTCGCGGCGCTTATCGACAGCGGTGGTGCTGGCACTCGCGCTCCCCCTGCACGCGAAGATCGTCGATCGCGTGGCGGCGGTGCTCGACCGGCAGGTGATCACGGTGAGCGAAGTGAACCAGATGGTCGAGCTTCGCTTCTTCCCGCGGAACTCGGGAGAGTCGGAGGACGACTACCGGCACCGCATCCTGGAGGCGCTCATCGCGCAGGCGCTGCGGTTCCGCGACGTCGAGCGCTTCGGCGCCGAGGACATTCCGAAAGACTCGATCGAAGCGCGGGTGACCGAGATCGGCAAACGCTTCCCCACCCCCGCCGATCTCGACGCGGCGCTGCGGCGCGTGGAGCTGACTCCGGACGAACTGCGGGCGCTCGTCAAACGGCAGCTGCAGGTCGAGGCGTACGTGCAGGAACGTTTCGCGCCGCTGGTCTTCGTCTCCAACGAGGAGATCGACACGTACTACCGCGGGACGTGGACGCAGCAGCGAAAGCAGCGCGGCCTCGCCGTTCCGCCGCTCGCCGAGGTGCGCGAAGAGATCCGCGCCCTGCTGCGGGCATCACGGCTCGACGAAGAGATCGAGAAGTGGACGACGCAGCTTCGCGAACGGGCGAACGTCGATATCTACGCGTGGCGCTGACGCCTACTCGGCGACCGCCATCCCGACCACCAGCCGCACGCTGCCGTCCTCATTGGCGACGGACTTCACGATCTCGATGCTCTTGACGGCACCGCCGGACATCGAGAGGCGCGAGAAGAACGTGTTCGCGGCCCGGTAGTTCGGGCAGTCGACGGTAACGATCACGACGCCCGGCTGCGGCACGCTGATGGCGCTGATGGTCGCGCCGTCACTCAGGCCGCTGATGATGACCCGTTTGACCTCGGCCGAAAGCGGCGCGTTGACGATCGCTTTGTTCGGATCGGCGAGCGCGACGTGCGTCACGCGCGACCGGTCGCCGAGAAGGGTCAGGCGATGCGACTTCAGGTCGGTGTCGAGGATCGCCACGCGCCCGTCAGTCACGGTCACGTCGCCCTGCGCGATGCCGCGCGAGCCGCAGTTCACATTCACGTGGTACGCGCCCGGCGCGAGCTCGTCGAGTGACGCCGAGTCGCCCGCCTTGACGACGCACTTGACGTCGGCCGGTACGCGCACCTCGATGCCGCCTTTCGGCGCAGGGCGCGCGTGCAGCGCCAGCGGCGACACGGAGACGGTGGAGAGCTCGCCGTTGTTGACGTTGACGTCCATCGTCGCCTGGCCGCCGTTCGGAACCTGAATGGTGATCTTGTGCGCTCCCGGCTTCACATCGTGGAGCAGCGATCCGTTCTCGTTGAAGTTCGTCTCGGAGACCCGAACGCCGTCGAGATAGATGGTCGCCCCAGGCGCGAAACGCACCCAGATGTCCCCGCTGGCGGCGGTGCCGCCGACAGCGAGTGCGAGAAGGATTGCGGGGAGGACCACCCGAGGCAGAATAACATCCCTAACTAGAAATCCACGGAAAACGTGAAGCGGATCACGCGCGCTAAACTGTTACGAAAGTGGCCCGCTTTGGTGATCTCTCCATCCGCAGCAAATTGCTGACCGGATTCATGCTGACCAGTCTCGTCGCGCTGCTCATCACCCTCGGCGTCCTCGCGGTCTACGACCGCAAGAGCTACACCGAGAAGATGATGCGGGACGTCACCGTGCTCGCCGGCGTGATCGGAGAGAACGCCGCCTCGTCGATCGTCTTCAACGATCCGGAGACCGCCAAGTCGACCCTCGCCGCCCTCCGCGCCCAGCCGCACATCACCCACGCATTGCTCTTCAACGCCGACGGGAAGGTGTTCGCCGAGTACGGCCAGGGCCCGACCGACAAGCAGAAGCCGCGCGACGGCGTCACGTTCATCGGGAACGAGATCGAGGTGACGAACCCGATCCTCTTCAACAACGCGCGCGTCGGCACGGTGCACCTCCACTCCGACGTCGGCGAGCTGCGCGAGCGCCGCAGCCGCTATCTCGTCATCGCCGGGATCGTACTCATCGGCGCCTCGCTGGTGGCGTTGATGTTCTCGCTCGTCCTGCAGCGCGCGATCTCGCGCCCCCTGCTCGCCCTCCGCAACGTCGCCAAGCGCGTCTCGCGCGAGAAGAACTACGAGCTCCGCGCCGACCGGTCGTCGAACGATGAAGTCGGACAGGTGATCGACGGCTTCAACGAGATGCTCGGCGAGATCCGCAAACGCGACGCCGAGATCCAGGAGCGGCACCGGCAAGAGATGGCGCTGGCGCGCTCGATCCAGACATCCGTCCTGCCGCGCACGTTCGACTTCCCCGGCTTCGACGTCTCGGCGGTAATGTATCCGGCCGAGGAGGTCGGCGGCG
>DASXIH010000617.1:0-14584 GCA_036498125.1 Thermoanaerobaculia bacterium | reverse complement strand
TCCTGTCCCTCCGCCAATTGTCGTTCCGACCCCTCTGCCGCCACCACCATCTCCTGCTCCAGCCCCGAGCGTTGTTGAGTCCCTCGCTGACGGCACCAGAGACAACGCCGTCCCGCTGACGACGTCCGCGACGTTCAACCTCTCCGTCGGTCAGGGAAACGGTTACCGGACGCGGTGGGCGAAGTACAAGGTGACGCAGCCGTCGTATTACGCGCTCTGCGTGACGCTCACCGGAGCGCCGGTCACCGTGAACACATACAGAGACGCGACCCTCCTGCACTCGACGACGCTCGGCTCGTCCGACGGAATCGTCGGGACGCTGCCCGCATCGACGCTATGGTTCGAGGTTCAGTCGCCGGGCGGCGGCCATTCGGATGCGACCGTGCACCTCATCGTCCACCCGAAGTCCTCCGACTCGGGGTTCATCAAGCGCGGGTCGCAGGCAAACCCCTGCGGGCGCTAGGCCGTCTGCGCTTGTGGCGCGAGGCGGCGGGGTGCGACGCGGGCAACGTTTCCGTTCGAGCGGAACTGCCGCGGCGACATCCCGTAGCGTTCGCGGAACTGCTGCCGGAAGTAGTTCTCCGAGTCGAAGCCGCAGCGCCGCGCCACCCGCGACACGCGCAGGTTGCCCGACTTGAGCAGCCGCGCGGCTTTCTCCAGCCGCTTCTCTTTCAGGAAGTGGCTGAGGAGACGCCCGGTCACGCGGTGGAAGCGGCCGGAGATGTACTGCCGCGTGTACCCGAGCTCCCGCGTCACCGCTTCGACGGTTACTTCTTCGTCGTCGCGCAGCCGGCGGCGAACGGTTTTCACTAACGAGCGCAGCAGACCATCCATTCTGCCCTCCCGTTGAATGCCTTCCCGACCCGCTGTATCGTGCGGGCGAAGCATTCAGCTCAATTTCTGGATGAAAAAATTGTAGCGCAAGTCGGGCCGGGGGGCCGAAACATGTCGGATCCTCAATTTCTCAAGAAAGTCAGCCTGTTTGCCGAGTTCGACGGCGAAGAGCTCCAGGTGCTCGGCGAGACGGTCAAATCGACCCGGTATTTCCCCGGAGACAGCGTGCTGGAGGAGGGGAGCGCGAACCGGGCGCTGCACATCCTCAAGAGCGGACGCATCCGGGTCTCACGAAAGGTTCAGGAGCGCGAGGTCGCGCTCTGCGATCTCGAAGCAGGTCAGACGTTTGGCGAGCTTTCGATCATCGAGGACGGCGTCGCCTCGGCCACGCTCCGCGCGGTGACCGATTCCGAGGTGCTGTCGATCTCGATGCACGATCTCGCGTCGTTCCTCCGGACTTCTCCGAACGCCGGCGCCAAGTTCTGGCGCGCCATCGCCATCGACCTCCGCCGCCGCATCCTGCAGACGAATGACGTCGTCCGCAGCTATTTCGAGGTCAACCGCGCCCTCGTCGAGAACGAGACGTTCCGCGAGGCGTATGCGATGTGTAACCGGTGAGTTGGGAGTTGGGAGTCGGGAGTCGGCGGCTGGGTTAGAAGGCTGGCTTAGAAGGCTGGGTGGGTGTTGGGATCGATGGTTGACCGGAGGAACTTGCCGTTGGTGTCGTAGAAGACGTCGCCGGTCGGGCAGTCGTAATACTTATCGCCGTCGTCGTCTTTGTAGACCGCTCCGCAGTAACCGTCGAAGTTCATGTCGATCTCCACGTTGCCGCACCACCAGAACTGGCCGGTGCTTCGCCGTATGTAGACCATCGAGAGTCTCGCGTCGTCCAAACTGGTGTGGCGCGGCGCGTCCTTGATCATCTGTGGCAATAGGGAGATCGTCGTCTCGTCGACGGTGAAAGGCTGCCGGTCGAGGCAATCGAAACGATCGGTCGGTGCGTCGAGGGAGCGGTGCGTGATCGATCCATCGGTGGCCATGCCCCATTTCCCGATCTCGTGCTGCGCGGCGCCGACATACACCTCGGCGTGCAGACCGTTGCTGCTGAAATAGATCTCATGGAAGGCGGTGGGGTTCCCCATCGCCGTCCGGAGGCGCGGAAAATCGCCGGCGACGCTCACGAGGAAGTCGTGCTTGTTCCCGTCAGCCGGAAGCACCTTCACCTCCGAAGCCATCTCGGCTCGCGTCGATTGCTGGATGTAGGACATGCATCCGGTGCTCAACGTGAGCACGAGCATCGTGAAGAGGAGGTCTTTCCGCATTGCAACGTTTGTACGACGGACTCGAGCAAACGCATAAGGAAGAGCCCGGCGCGCAGTCGCACTCGTCGATGTTCATGGTGTTGCCTCGTCATCCGTCATCCGCGATTGTCTACTCGGATGCCGGATGCCGGATGCCGGATGCCGGATGCCGGATGCCGGATGCCGGATGCCTACTCCTGCCGCAGCGCGGTCATCGGATCGACGCGGGTGGCGCGGCGGGCGGGGATGTAGCTGGCGACGATGCCTACCGCGAACATCAGTGCGATCGCGGAGATCAGCGCTACGGGGTCGGCGGGTTGCAGGCCGAAGAGCAGGCTGGAAATCCATTTCCCGGCGCCTAAAACCAGAGGCACCCCGATCACGGCTCCGATCAGCACGAGCAACAACGACTCGCGAAGAATGAGCCACAGAATGCCTTTGCGCTGCGCTCCTAGCGCGATGCGGATGCCGATTTCGTTCGTGCGGCGGGACGTTGCATACGCCATGACTCCGTAGAGACCGATGCAAACCAGGACGACCGCCAGCATCCCGAATGCGGCGGAGAGATCGGCGATCATCCGATCGGTGACGAGCGAATCGGAGAGACGCTGATCGAGGGTCTCCATCGTGACGACCGCAGGCAGGGCAGGGGCCGCCTGCTTCACCGCAGCGCGAATCGAGGACGACACCAGCAAGGGATTGCCGGTCGTGTGGACGATGAACGCGGCCCCGCTCTTCCAGTCGTCGCCGATCGGATTGAAATAAGGGACGTAAAACCGCGGAAACGGCTTCTCTTTCGCGCTGCGCTGTTTCGCGTTCTGGACTACCCCGACGATCACGAAGGAACCCTCGCCCAAAGTCGTGTGGACGATCACCCGCTGGCCAAGAGGGTCGGAATGCGGAAAAAACTTGCGCGCCATCGTCTCGTTGATCACGCCGGCCCGTTGTCCGTTCCCGCCGTCGCCCTCGGTGATTTCGCGCCCCTCGAGAATGGGGATTCCGGTGGTCGTGAAGAAATTGGTACCGACCATGGACCAGCGCACATCCGCATCGTCACCCGGCAGTGGCTTCCGCCCCTGGATCGTGACGGGCGAACTGGAGTCCATGCCGCTCACCAGGGGATTGTCGATGAGCGTCGCGCCGCGAACGCCAGGAATCGCGGCGATATTCGTCAGGATGCCGTGATCGAGGGACGCGATCTCCGCCGGGTGATACCCGTACGACACCGGGTCGACGAAGAATTGCAGCAGGTGGTCGCGATCGTAGCCGAGCTGCGTCGCCGACAAATTGCGAAAGCTGCGCACGAAAAGGCCGGCCACGACGAGAAGCAGCAGCGACACGGCGACCTGCGCGACGACGAGGATCTTGCCCGCGGGCACCCGCCCGGGGCGCGACGTATTGCTTGCGGCCCCACGGGCCGTCCCCTTCAGGTCGACCCGCGTCGCCTGGAACGCGGGAGCGATGCCGAAGAGAATTCCGGTGAGCAGCGAGACGCCGAAGGTGAACGCGAGAATCGCCGGGTCGGGATGGACGTCGAGGCGAATCTGATTGGACGTCGTCGAGACCATCTGCAACAGCGCCGCATCGGCCCATTGGGCCAGTAGCAGGCCCACTGCGCCGCCGATCGCCGCCAGCAGAATGCTCTCGGTGAGCACCTGCCGGAACACGCGCGACCCGCTGGCGCCCAAAGCGACGCGGATGGAAATCTCCTTCTGACGCGCGGTCGATCGGGCCAGCAGGATGTTGGCGATGTTCGCGCAGGCGATCAGGAGAATCAGGCCGACGATCACCATGAGGATCACCAGCGGCTTGCCGAAATCGGAGCGGAGCGCCGAGGCGCCGCGGCTGCCCGCGGTGACGGGAAGGTGCTGATTCAGAAATCGCTGTTTGTCCTTCGCGGACATTCCGGCGGTTTGCGCTTCGATCATCTGGTGGAACGCGACCTCGACGCCGGCTTTCGCGCGAGCGACGGTGACTTCCGGCTTCAGTCGCCCGATGACCTGCAACCATTCGGTCTTGTGGAATGGGTTGGTCTCCAGCGAGAGGTAATCGTGCCCGGGGAAAATCTCGCCCTCCATCGTGAGCGGCACCCAGATGTCGGGACTCACGCCGACCGTCTCGCCGTGAAATTGCGGGGGAGCGACTGCGACGACCTCGTACGAAGTCTTCCGGATGCGGATTCTCCGGCCGACCACGTCGCTGGCGCCGCCGAGGCGGTCTCGCCAGAACGCGTCGCTGATCACGGCTACGGGATTCGCGTCGCGCGCCTGATCGACTTCGGGTCCGAACGCGCGGCCGAGCGCGGGAGTCACGCCGAGGACCGAGAAGTAGGAACCGCTGATCAGGCTGATCTCCGCCAGAGAGCCGTTCGCGGCCGAACCGCCTTGCAGCTCCACCGGAACGCGGGAGGTGAAGCTGGAGGCCGCCAGCAGGCCGGAAAACACCTGCTTGTCGTTCCGCTCCAGTTGCTGGAATTCGGGATAGGTGACGAAGTCGCGGTCGCCATCGCCGAAGCCGGCCTCGAACCCTTGCTCGTTCTGATGCGTGAGAAAGACGAGCTGCTGCGGGTCCCTGACCGGCAGATTGCTGAGCAGCACCGAATTGATGACGGAGAAGATGGCCGTGTTGGCGCCGATTCCGAGCGCCAGCGTCACGATGACCGTCAGCGCGTAGCCGGGATGACGCAAAAGCTGCCGAACCGCAAACTTCAGATCTGATTTCAGCATCATTCGCTCCGTAAGACAGTCGCGGGATCGATGTGCGCGATGCGCAGGGTGGGTAACACGCTCGCCAGAACCGCGAGCACGCCGAGGGTGAGGATGGTGCCGGCGAGCGTCACCGCGTCATAAATCTGCACGCCGAACACGACGCTGCGCATGACGCGCAAGGCGGCGGCGGACAGCAGCAGTCCGATCGCCAGACCGGCGGCCGACGCCCCGATGCCCGAGCGCGAGACTCGCAGCATCACGCGCAACGTGGTGGAACCGAGAGCCATGCGGATGCCGATCTCGCGAGTCCGTTGCGCGACCGTGTTCGCGACGAGGGCGAAGATTCCGATCGCGCTGAGGATCAGCGCGAGTGCGCCCATCGTTCCGAGTAATGCGACTTCGACGCGTTGCGTCGCCAGCGTGCCGTTCATCAGGTCATTCATCGTGTAGAACCCGGTGACCGGCAGGTTCGGATCCGCGCTCGCGAGCGCGCGCTGCATCGCCTCCGGGAGACCGGAAACGCGTCCCGAGGTGCGCACGATCCAGTCCGGCTGCATCCAAATGTGCGCCAGCGCGATGCTCTTTGCCGGCATCTGCGCGGCAGGGATGTACACGGTCTGTTCGGTCTGGAGCGGGGAGACGGCCGACAGTCGCGACGAGATCAAGACATCGGAGACTTCGCCGACGATCCGGGTGTCCTTGTTGATGATGCGTCCGACGGGATTCCCGCCGTTGTAGAACTTCTGCGCGAAGGCGCGGTTCACCACCGCCACGCGTTCGGCATTCGGTCCGTCCGCATCCCGGAACGTACGTCCCGCGAGCAGCGGCATCTCCAGCGTTTCAAAGTATCCGGGCGTCGCGTACAGGATGTCCGTCTGCTCCTGCTTGTCGCCGTCGAGCGCCACGGAGTCGTTCATCGCGCGTTCATACGGCAACGTCAGGCCCGCGGCGGCGTTTTGCACGCCGGGAATCCGGCGCATTGCGGCGAGGCTGTCGCGCAGCAGCCCGCGAAACGCCGCGGCGTCGTGATAGCGAACGTCGTCGAGCGAGACCTTCGCCACGAAAACGCCGTTCGGACTGAATCCCGGAGGCAGCGTCTCGAGGTGAATCAGCGTGCGAATCAGAAGCCCGGACGCGGCGAGGAGCACGACCGTCACCGCCACTTCTCCGGCGATGAGCACCTGGCGCAGTTTGAGCGACGTCCGACCGCTCGTGCTGCGGGCCGCCGGGCGCAACTCGCTCATCGGGACCGCGAACGCCGGCAGCATGCCGAAGAGAACGCTCGTGAGAAGGGCGACAGCCATCGTGAAGGCGAGCACGCGTCCGTCGATCGGCACCGTGGCGACGGGCAGAAAGTCTTCGGGCAGAAGCAGGAGCAGACCGCGCATTGCGGCGAAGGCCACACCGACCGCGACCGCCGCGCCGGCGCACGCCAGAGCGAGGCTCTCGATCCAGAACTGCTTGTGCATCTGCCATGCGGAAGCGCCGAGGGCGCGGCGTGTCGCGATCTCACCGCTGCGCGCCATGATCCGCACGATCGCGAGGGCCGCGAGATTCGCGCAGGCGATGAGAAGAATGAGCCCGGACGCGAACATGAGCGCTTCGACCTGCGGCCGCACGGAGTCCGTCGCCGCTCTCTGCAGCGGCGCGAGGTAGTACGTCACCGTCGATCCCGGATTGGCGTTCTCGTAACGCTGCTTCCGGACAGCCCAGGCGCGATTCACTTCCGCGGCCGCCTGCTGCCACGTCGCGCCGTCGCGCAGCCGGACGATGCCGTCGAAGTTCGAGCCTCCACCTTCTCCCTGACGGCTCGGTTGCAGGGATGTGTAAACGCCGGCGTCGGACGGCGTCGTGGTGTGCGGCGGCAGGACGCCCACGATCGTGTACGGCTCGCCGCGCACGAACATCGTCTTCCCGATGGCCTCGCGGTCGGCGCCCATGACGCTGCGCCAGATTCGATCGCTGAGCACCACAGCTTTCGGGCCGTTCGGCCGGTCTTCGTCATTCGTGAAATTGCGGCCGAGCAGCGGCCGGATGCCGAGTACGTCGAAGTAATGCGCGGAGACGCGCTCATCGCGGACGTATTGCACGCGCGACCCGCTCGTGAGGTTCACGCCCGAGGTGCCGCCGGTGACGGCTGAAACCAGCGATGGCGCGTTGTCGCGGAGCAGCTCCCACTTCTCGCCGTCGAGCGCGCTGCGCTGGTCGTAGGGCGCGCTGCCGGTGGCCCGAACGTAAATCGTCGCCAGCTTCTCGGGATGCTGGTAGGGGAGGTCGCGCAGCATCAGCGCATTCACGAGCGAGAAGATCGCCGTGTTCGCTCCGATCGCGAGCGCCAGCGTCGCGATGACGGTCAGCGCGTATCCGGGATGACGGGAAAGCTGCCGGGCCGCAAACTTCACATCGGATTTCGTCGTCATGGGGGCAGGCCGAGGGCAAGCGGGCTGCCACGTCGGCGACACTTACGAATCAGCGATTTAACGCGGGCACGTCCTCCCGCACTGTTCGATTGTGGGACGAAAGTGTTCGCTGCGAGACACTCGCGCGTCATCCCGAGCGGCTTCAATTCCGGGCTAGTCGCGAGTCGTCAAGAACTTACGACGCTGGCACCCCATGGCACCTCGGTTGCGCAATGGCAGCGCGGCAATGGACATCGCTCGACCCGAACGCGCCCGTCAAATCCGCACCCGCCGCATCATTACCTGGGCCGCCGTGGCGCTGGTCATCGGATTGGCGACCCTCGGTCTGTCGCGGCTCCGGCCGGCGGCGCCGGAGGTCGACAAGGGCAATCTTTGGATCGGCCAAGTCGCCCGCGGGCCGATGCTGCGCGAAGTGCGCGGGACCGGAACGCTGGTGCCGGTCGACGTGAACTGGATCGCCGCCGCGAACGACGCGCGCGTCGTCCGCATTCTCACGCTCGCCGGAAGTCCGGTCGAACCCGATACCGTCATCCTGGAGCTCTCGAATCCCGAGCAGGTCCAGAAGGAGGCGGACGCGAAGTTCCAGCTCGCCGCTGCCGAAGCGGATTACACGAGCCTGAAGAGCCGTCTCGAAAGCGACCGCCTGAACGACGAAGCCGCGCTGGCGCAGCTCAAAGCCGAGTACGAACAGGCGAAGCTGCGGGCTGACGCCGATGACGACATGGCGAAGGGCGGCGTGCTCCCCGAGCTGTCGCGGCGCGTGTCGCGGAATGCCGCCGAGGGATTCGCGACGCGATACAAGCTCGCGGAGCAGCGGCTCGCCGTCAGCCGCGGCACCATCGACGCGCAGCTCGCCGCGCAGCGAGCGAAGCTCGATCAGTACCGGACGCAATACGCGCTGCAGCAGGGACAGGTCGCGTTGCTCCAGGTGCGCGCTGGAATCGCCGGCGTGCTGCAGCAGGTGAGCGCCGAAGCGGGACAGCGTGTGGCCGCCGGATCGGTCCTCGCCAAAGTCGTGCAGCCGATGCACCTCAAAGCCGCGGTCAAGATCGCCGAAACGCAGGCGAAAGACATCCAGCTCGGAGAGAAAGCGTCGGTAGACACGCGGAACGGCGTCGTCGCGGGACACGTCATCCGAATCGATCCGGCGGCGGAGAACGGCACCGTCACCGTCGACATCGCCCCCGACGGTCCGCTGCCGAAGGGCGCGCGGCCGGACCTGAGCGTCGACGGCACGATCGAACTCGAGCGCCTCGCAAACGTACTGTACGTGCAGCGGCCCGTGCACGCCGACGACGACCAGAGCGGGACGGTGTTCCGGCTCGATCCGAGCGGCGCCACGGCGCAGCGCGTGAACGTGCGGTACGGGCGCAGCTCGGTGAGTGCGATTCAAATCACGGCGGGCCTCAAAGAGGGCGATCGCATCATCCTCTCGGACGTCAGCCAGTGGGACAAATACGACCGCATCCGCTTGCAATGAGAAAAGGAAATGGCATGACCGAACCGATCATCCACCTCGACAACGTAGCGAAGATCTTCTACACGGACGACCTCGAGACGCACGCGTTGTCCGGCGTGGACCTCGACATCGGGCCGGGAGAGTTCGTCTCGATCGCCGGACCGTCCGGCTGCGGCAAATCGACGCTCCTCTCGATCCTCGGCCTGCTCGACACGGCGAGCAAGGGCGCGTACGTTCTCGACGGCCAGCCGGTCACGGAGCTGACGCTCGCCGAACGGGCGCGCATCCGCAACCAGAGCATCGGCTTCATCTTCCAGGCTTTCAATCTCATCGGCGATTTGAACGTTTACGAGAACGTCGAGCTGCCCCTGACGTACCGGAACGTGAGCGCCAGCGACCGGAAACAGCGCGTGCAACGCGCGCTCGAGCGCGTCGGCATGGCGCATCGCATCAAGCATTTTCCCGCGCAACTCTCGGGCGGCCAGCAGCAGCGCGTCGCGGTGGCGCGCGCGCTCGTCGGCGAGCCGGCGATCCTCCTGGCCGACGAGCCGACGGGAAACCTCGACTCCAAGAACGGCCAGGCCGTGATGGATCTTCTGCGCGAGATTCACCGCGGCGGCGCGACGATCTGCATGGTGACGCACGATCCGCGATTCACGCGGTTCGCGGAGCGCACGCTGCATCTCTTCGACGGACGCATCGTCGAAGAGACCCATAACCGCGGAGCGGAGCACGAGCTGCGCGAGAGCGGGTTTCAGATCCAATGAGCACCCTGCGCTACGCCTGGCGGTCGTTGATGAAGTCGCCCGGCTTCACGTCGGTGGCGGTGCTGACGCTGGCCCTCGGCATCGGCGCTTCGACCTCCATCTTCTCCATCGTCGGAGCGGTGCTGCTGACGCCGCTCCCGTATCCGCATCCGCAACGACTCCTCAGCGTGTCGGAGCAGGCGCCGGACGGCCACCGGATGAATCTCGCCGGCCCGAACTTCGACGACTTCCGCAAGCAGAACGACACGCTCGCGAGTCTCGCCGCGTACGGAATGTGGTCCGTGTCGCTCGCCGGCGGAAGAGAGCCCATTCGCGCGGAGGTCGGCGTGGTGTCGGACGATTTTTTCCGAACCTTCGGCGTGCAGCCGATGATCGGCCGGCTCTTCGCATCGAACGAATTCCGCCAGCATGCGGCGGGCATCGTCGTCTCCTACGGATACTGGAGGCGCGACCTCGGCGCCCCGGCGGATCTCTCGCGGGTGCATCTGTCGGTCGCCGGCAAGCCCTATCCCGTCATCGGAGTGATGCCGGCCGATTTCGACTTTCCGAGCGGCGCCTCCGGATGGATTCCGCGCGACCCCGATCCGGAGCCGAGCCGCACCGCACACAACTGGCGCGCGGTCGGACGCCTGCGGGACGGGGTCACGGTCGGGCAAGCACGCGCGAACCTCACCGCGCTGGCCGCCCGCATCAAAGCCCAGTACGGAAAGGATGCCGACCTCGATGCCGCCCAGGTCGTGCCGCTCGCCGATGCAGTCGTCGGCGACGTCCGCAAGGCGTTGCTCACACTGTGCGGCGCGGTCGGCCTGCTGCTTCTCGTCGCTTGCGCCAACGTCGCCGGACTGATGCTGGCGCGAACGTCATCGCGGGCGAAAGAGCTCGCGGTGCGCACCGCCCTCGGCGCCGGCCGCATCCGCGCGCTGCAGCAGCTTCTCGGCGAGTCGCTCGTGCTGGCGGCGATGAGCGGCATCGGCGGCGTCCTGATCGCCGTCTGGTCGGTGAAGTTGCTGCCGGCGTTCGTCCCTCCGACGCTGCCGCGCCGCGAGGGGATCGCGCTCAACATGCCGGTCCTCTTGTTCGCGATCGGGGTGACGCTGGCCGTCGCACTCGCGCTCGCCCTCTTTTCCTCGTGGCGCGCTTCTACCGGCCCGCTGCAGGAGGCGCTGACCGCAGGCTCCCGCAGCCTGACCGCTTCGCGATCCGCCCAGCGGATGCGCGTCGTGCTCGTGGTCGGCGAGATCTCGACGACGCTCACGATTCTCGTCGCCGCGGGCCTCCTCGGCCGCAGCTTCCGCAGCCTGATCGAAACCAGTCCCGGCTTCCGCGCCGAGAACCTGGTGACGGTGCAGTTCTCGTTGCCCGAGTCTCCGGATGCGAACGCCCCTGCGAACGCCATTGCCCAGAACGTTCAGCGCGTCGACCGCATCGCCGAACGCCTCGGCGCGGTCGCCGGTGCGGAGAGCGCCGGCGTCGCGGGTGCGTTGCCGGTGGCGCACGGCGACAACCTGCCCGAGGGCTCGTTCATCATTCTGCGGGGACAGAAACCGCCCGCGGACTTCAAGGGATTCGAGCAGATGATGCACGATCCGTCACAGGTCGGAGAGGCACTGTACTGCTCCGCGAGCGCGGGCTACTTCCGCACCCTCGGCATCCCGCTAATTCGCGGACGCTTCTTCGCTGACAGCGACACGTGGGACTCGCCGCACGTCGCGGTGATCAGCGAGGCGCTCGCCCGGCAGCGCTTCGCGAACGAGAACCCAATCGGGCAGCAGCTCGAGTTCGGCAACATGGATGGGATCCTCCAGCCGCTCACGATCGTCGGCATCGCCGGCGACGTCCGCGCCGCCGGCCTCGATCGTCCCGCCAGTCCGATCATCTACGTCGATTACCGCCAGCGCGGCGCCGGCTCGACGCCGGCGATTCTCATCCGCAGCACGAGCGCCCCGGCGGAGATGATTCCGATCATTCGCGGCGTCTTCCGCGACGTCGCGCCCGACCTCCCCGTGAAGATCTCAACGTACGAGACGGAGCTCGGCGGCTGGCTCGCGCAGCGCCGTTTCCTGCTCTTTCTCGTCGCGCTCTTCGCCGCGGTGGCTTTGGGGCTGGCAGCCCTCGGGATCTACGGCGTCATCGCATTCTCGGTGGCGCGGCGCACTCAGGAGATCGGCATCCGCATGGCCCTCGGCGCGCGGCCGGGCGACGTGCTGCGGCTGATCATCGGTGAGGCGGCGCGCATGGCCGCCATCGGAATCGTGATCGGAGTGGCCGTCTCGCTGATGCTCACGCGCCTGATGGCGTCACTCCTGTTCGACGTTCGCGCCACCGACCCGTGGACCTTCGCCGCCGTCGCGGCGGTGCTGACGGCGGTCGCGCTGCTCGCGTCGTACGTTCCGGCACGGCGCGCGATGCGGATCGCGCCGGAAGCGGCATTGCGATATGAGTGACGCCTTGTCCAATTCATGCCCGACTCGCTGATCACCACGAAGGCAATCGAGAAATCGATTGCGAACGGCGCGATGAGAACGTGGATTCTCCGCGCCGTCGATCTCGACATCCGCTCCGGCGAGTTCGTCTCGATCATGGGACCGTCCGGCGCCGGGAAGTCGACGCTGCTCCATATCCTCGGCCTTCACGACGCGGATTGGCGCGGCGAGTACACGCTGTGCGGCGAGCCCGTTCACGCCCTGAATCACGCGAAACGCGCGGAGCTGCAAAGACGCCACACCGGATTCGTCTTCCAGAACTATCACCTCATCGACGACCTCACCGTCGCCGAGAACCTCGAGGTGCCGCTCACGTACCGCAACGTGAAGAAGGGCCAGCGGGAGGCACTCGTCGCCGATACGCTCGACCGCTTCGGCATCGTCGGGAAGAAGGATCTTTTCCCGTCACAGCTCTCCGGCGGCCAGCAGCAACTGGTCGGCGTCGCCCGTGCGATCATCGCCAATCCGACCGTGATTCTCGCGGATGAACCGACGGGCAACCTGCATTCGGACCAGGCTCGCGAGATCATGGAGCTGTTTCGGACGTTGAATCGCGGCGGGACGACGATCGTGCAGGTGACGCACTCGGAAGTGAACGCGAAGTACGGAGACCGCGTCATTCAGATGCGCGACGGATGGCTCGTGCATGAATGAGCGGCCGCACGTCCTCGTCGCCGACGACCAGCAGGACGTGCTGCACGCGATCCGGCTGCTGCTCAAGGAGAGCTGCGAGATCGTCACCGTCAACTCGCCCGGCGCGGCGTTGCGGGCGCTCGAACGGACGCTCTTCGACCTGCTCATCATCGACCTCAATTACACGCGCGACACGACCTCCGCCGCCGAAGGCCTCGAGCTCCTCTCGCAGGTCCACGCGTGGGACAGCACGCTGCCGATCGTCGTCATGACGGCGTGGGGCTCGATCGACGTCGCCGTCGAGGCGATGAAGCGCGGCGCGCGCGACTTCGTCCAGAAGCCTTGGGAGAACGAGCGGCTGCAGGCCATCGTCTCGACGCAGGTCGAGCTCGGGCGCGCGCTGCGCCACGGCCAGCGCCTCGAGATCGAGAACCGCATCCTTCGCGACGAGCGGTATCCGAATCTGATCGCGCAGTCGCCCGTGATGCGGCCCATTCTGGAGATGATCGAGCGCGTCGGTCCGTCGGAAGCGAACGTGCTGATCACCGGGGAGAACGGGTCGGGCAAAGGCGTCATCGCACGCGCGCTGCACGCGACCTCCCGCCGCGCCTCGCGCCCCCTCGTTTCCGTCAACGTCGGCGGCTTGTCCGAGGGCGTCTTCGAGAGCGAGTTGTTCGGCCACATGCGCGGAGCGTTCACCGACGCGAAATCCGATCGCGTAGGCCGCTTCGAGCTCGCGGACGGCGGCACGCTCTTTCTCGACGAGATCGCGAACATTCCCCCCTCGCAGCAGGCAAAGCTGCTGCGCGTCATCGAGACGGGGGAGTTCGAGCGCGTCGGTTCGTCGCAGACGCGTCACGCCGACGTCCGCCTGATCTCGGCGACGAACGCCGTCCTGGAAGAGGAGGTCAACGCCGCACGCTTTCGCCAGGATCTTCTGTTCCGGCTCAAGACCGTCGAGATCCACGTTCCGCCGCTCCGCGAACGCCGCCAGGACATTCCCGTCTTCGCGGGACAGTTCCTCGACCAGCAGGCGCGCCGGTACCGGAAGGAGATCGGCGGATTCGACGACGCCGCGATGAAAGCGCTGCTCGATCATGGCTGGCCCGGCAATGTGCGCGAGCTCGAGCACGCCGTCGAGCGCGCGGTGCTGATGGCCAGCGGCCGGGCCATTCGCAAGAGCGACCTCGGACTCCAGACGCCGGTCGAAAGCGAGCCGCGGATCGAAGATCTGAGCCTCGAAGACGTCGAAGCGCTGCTGATCCGCAAGGCGCTGGCGCGGTTCGGCGGCAACGTCAGCAAGGTCGCGGAGAGCCTCGGCTTGAGCCGCAGCGCGCTCTATCGGAGGATTCAGCGGTACGGGTTGTAATGCCGGCCGCGGTTTCAGGCTGCCCCTCATCCGGCCTTCGGCCACCTTCTCCCCACTTCGTGGGGCGAAGGGTAATGACGACATGGCTGAGTAATTACCCCTCGCCCCGCGTTAGCGGGGAGAGGGTGGCCGAAGGCCGGGTGAGGGGCGCGTGCAACTTGTTCCGAGCTTGCCTACGGTAACCTGAGCCGACCCGCTGGGCGTCATCTGAATAATGGCCAAGCGATTCGATCGCATCACACTCCTGGCGATTGCGGCGACCTTCCCGTCGCTGATTGCTCTTGCCACGCTCCTGTTTCCTACATCAACCGCCGTGCGATGGGCCGCTGTAGCGGTCGCGCTCCTTGCGACGGTGCTGCTGATTCGGGCGCTCCAGCGGAACGTCGTCTATCCGCTTCGCACGGTGTCGGGGTTCGTCGAGGCGCTCCGCGAGGACGACTATTCGATCCGGCTGCGCGAGGCGAAACGCGCCGGGGCTATCGGCGAGTTGGCGATCGAGGTCAACAAGCTCGCGGAACAGTTGCAGGGCCGCAGGCTCGGCGGCGTCGAGGCGACCGCTCTTCTCGAGACGGTCATTCGCGAGACCGAGGTGGCGATGTTCGCGTTCGAT
>DASXIH010000616.1:0-3571 GCA_036498125.1 Thermoanaerobaculia bacterium | reverse complement strand
TAATGATTCTGGCTGCGCTCTTCACGCTGGGAGTCGCGTTTCTGACGTCGAGCGTGGCGCTCTACTTTCCCGACCTCGGCCACGTCTGGAGCGTTCTCCTTTCGGCGTGGATGTTCCTGACGCCGGTGATCTACCCGACGTCGATCCTCCCGGCGCGCGCGCAGCGATATGTCGCCTGGAACCCGATGACGCACTTCGTCACCGCCTTTCGCGCGCCGCTCTACGACAACCGCGCCGTCTCTCTTCGCGAGCTCGCGACGTTGTCGCTCATCGCGTTCGTGACGCTGGCGATCGGCTGGATCGCGTTCACCCGTCACGCCGACGAGATCCCATACCGTGCCTGACGACGTCCTTCGCCTCGACGCCGTCTCGGTGAGCTACCGCCGGGTGTGGGAGCGGGCCTCGCTGAAAGAGCGGCTGAGCGGGCGTCCGGCGCCGGCGCGCGATCACCTCGCGCTCGACGGCGTCGATCTCGCGCTCGGCCGCGGGGAGGCGGTCGGCATCATCGGCATGAACGGGGCGGGGAAGTCGACGCTGCTGCGCGTCGCGGCGCGCATCCTCCAGCCGGCGGCGGGGCGCGTCCGTATCCGCGGCCGCGTCGCTCCGCTGCTCGACCTCATCGGCGCGTTTCATCCGGAGCTCACAGGGCGGGAGAACGTCTACCTGCAATGCGCTCTCTACTCGTTCACGCGCCGCGAGATCGCGGAGCGCTTCGACGAGATCGTCGGCTTCGCGGAGATCGGCGACTTCCTCGACGCGCCGCTGCGGACGTACTCCTCCGGAATGATGCTGCGGCTCGCGTTCTCGATCGTCTCGAGCATCGACGCCGATATCCTCCTCGTCGACGAGGCTCTCGGCGTCGGCGACGCACGCTTCCAGGAGAAGTGCGCGGCGCGCATGCGGTCGATGCGCGATCGCGGGCTCGCGTTCCTCATCGTCTCCCACGACCTCGGCCGCATCCGCGAGATGTGCGACCGCGTCGTCTGGCTCGACGCTGGCCGCGTGCGGACGGTGGGCAATCCCACGGACGTCATTGCCCAGTACGCCGCGTCGGTCGTTGCGCGATGAGACGCGTCTGCTTTTCCGTCGACGACGTCCACCCGGCCGTTTCCTGCGATCCGTATCCCGCGCTCGATCGCCTGCGAGCGTTGCAGAAGCGCCATCCGCAACTGAAGATCACGCTCTTCACGACGCCCGACTGGCGATCGACCGAGCCGATGACTGACGCGCGCCTCCTGCCGGAAGGAACGTGCCGGCTGGATCGGCACCCCGAGTTCTGCGCGAGGCTGCGCGACTGGCCGAACGCCGAAGTCGCGGTACACGGGCTCTCGCACGTTCCGGTGGCTGAATTCGAGGGCCGCACGCGCGAGGAATGCGGACGGATGATCGCCGAGGCGTTGCGCATCTTCGAAGCCGCCCGGCTTCCGATTGCGGCGGGTCTGTCGCCTCCTGGGTGGCTCGCCACCGCGGAGCTCCTCGGGGCGATGCGCGATGCCGGCATGCGCTTCGTCGCTTCTGCGCGCGACCTGACGACGCCGATCAGCCGTGATGCGAAGGCGAACGGGAGCGGCTTGCAAGGCGTGTCGCTCGTCGAGCCGGAACGCCTCGAGAATGGGCTGATTCACTTCGCGACGAACTTCCAGGCGACGTCGACGCGGGAACGCGCGTTCGCGATCCTCGATTGCGGCGGACTGCTCTCCATCAAGGCGCATCTCCTTTCGGAGCTCGGCTCGTACAAGGCGCTGGACGGCGTGACGGATGCGTACATGGCGGCGCTCGATCAGCTGTTCCGCGAGATCGAGGAACGGTATGGCGACGATGTCAGCTGGACGTCGATGGGGGAGCTCGCCTCCTCATGATCGACGTCGTCGACCCGCGAAGCATCGACCGCGCCGCGTACCTCGGCGCGCTCAATCGATGCTTTCCGGGGTGGGGCGGCGACGCGATGTTCGACTGGTGTTATCTCCGGGGCGTTGCCGATCTCCTCGTCGTCCGCGACAACGGCCGAATGCTCGCCGGGTCGGGCGTCGTCTACCGGAATGTGCGCGCCACGAACGAGACGATGCGTGTCGGCATCATCTGCGGAGCATGGACGGATTCCGATGCACGCCGCCGAGGCCTGTTCCGCGACGTCATGGAAGCCGCGCGCGCTCTTGTGCGTCGCCGCGACGCGACGATGCTCCTCGGATTCGTGAAAGCGGACAACGCCAGCGCGCGCGGCCTACGCGACCTCGGTTGGACGATGATTCCTGCGCGCTACCTGCACCGTGTAGGGGCCGGCTCTCAGCCGGCCCTCGGTGCGGCTAAGAGCCGCACCCTACACGGCACCGAGCACGCTCGCTTCGTTTACACCGATGACGAGTGGCGCGCGCAATTCATCGATCGACCACGGCCGGCACAACAGATCGTCGGCGACGGCTGGCGCGCGATCGTCGAAGGAAACCGCCTCCTCGACATCGAAGGAGACCGGGACCGCGCGCTCGAACACCTCGGCGAGGTCTTCACCTACTCGACCACTTCTGAGGAGTGGCCCGGTTTCGAATCGACGCCAGGCTTCCTCGGGGTCGCCGGCGACGACGTTCCGACAGCGTGGGACGTCCGCAACGGCGACCGGATGTAGCTACCGCACAACTCTCGCCGGGATCCCGTACGCCACGACGTCATCGCCGATGTCGCTGAGGACGAGGGCGGAGGCTCCGACGACGCTGCGCGCGCCGACGCGATGACTGGTGGTGACGGTCGCGCCGGGCGCGATGAATGTCTCTTCACCGATCGTGCACTTCGCGCCGATTGCGACGTGAATGGAGATATGCGCGAAGTCGCCGATCGACGACTCGTGGTCGATGCTGCAATGGGTGTTGAGCAGCACGCCGCGGCCGATCGTCGCGCCGGGGGTGATCACCACGCCCGCGGAGATCATCGCGCCTTCGCCGATCGTCACGCCCGCCGCAATGCTCGTGAACGGATGGCGGACAGTGGAAATCTTCTCGCCGGACGCCACGAGCCGTTCGGTCACGACGCGCCGGATCCGGTTGTCACCGATCGCGACGACGACCGCGTCGTGGGGCGTGCGCGCCAGCACGTCCAACGTCCCGAGAATGGGAATGCCGAGAATCGCAGAAGGGCGGGTGGCGGCATCGTCGGATACGAACCCGATCGCGCGCGACTCGGACGACTCCAGCAGGATGCCGGCAACGATCAGCCCCTGTCCGCCCGCACCAATGATGATCACGTCCTGCATGGCGCCGCGATTCTAGTATCGTATTGATCGATGTCCCGCCGGATCCCCCTTTCTTCTCCCGACATTGGTCCCGCCGAACGTGCGCTCGTGATGGAGGTACTGAGCTCACCGACGCTGTCGATCGGTCCGATGATCGACACCTTCGAGCACGAGTTCGCGCAGCGCTTCGGCGCACGCGCGGCGATCGGCGTCTCGAGTGGAACGGCCGGCCTGCACCTCGCGCTCATCGCCGCAGGGGTGGAAGCAGGCGACGCCGTCGTCACGTCGCCGTTCTCGTTCATCGCGAGCTCGAACTCGATCCTTTATCAGAATGCCGCACCGCTCTTCGTC
>DASXIH010000615.1:0-1841 GCA_036498125.1 Thermoanaerobaculia bacterium | reverse complement strand
GATCCTTCGGAGGAAGGGCATCGAGGATCTTCATCGCCGTCAGCTCGGTTAGGCGTTGCAGCCTCCGGTCGTTCGCCAAGGGAGGCTTGACGTCGGAGCCCTTCTGCCGGCGGCTGCGTGAGTTGTTTTTCGACGCGACGGCGACGAGCAGCATGATCCGTTCAAGGCGCTGGGCCGCTTCGCTATCCGGCCCCCGCAGCTTCGCCTCGGCCTCCGTCTCGCGGTAGATGGCGTCGAAGGTTTGTGCGACCGCTTCGGAACCCTCCTGCTCCATGACGTGCCCGAGCTCGAAGGTGATTCTCTTCAACTCGACGCCGCATTTCTCGAGGATCTCGTCGCGAACCGCCGTGCGCCCGTAGATTTTGGTGACCGCGTTCACCCCCGAATCGGGTGCATCTTCTGCGCGTTTGAGGATGTCGACCGCCTCATAGATGAGCGCGGCGGCCCGTTCGGATGAGTATTGTTTCGCCATGACCCGCATAGGAACCCGGGCGCGCTTGCGAGCGCCCCCGGGTTCGCTAACTCCTCACTCTACGCTCTGCGGCGGCACCGTCGTGGTAGAGGGCGACGACTGCGGCGTGTCGGCGGCCGGCTTCTTCCGGCGCGCGATGCGCTTCAGCCGTTTGATCTCTTCCACGTGCGGTACCAGCACCTCGTTCTCGGGCTCGCGGGCGAGCTGAGAGCCGATGATGTACGCCTTCGTCCCGAGTTGCGCGAGCTTCTGCCGGCGCAGAGCATTCGCTCCCGCAATTCCGGCGAGAAGGTTGCGCACCTCTTCCTCGGCGGCTTTCCAGAGGATCGCATCCTGCTGCAGGTTCCGAACGGCGTCCATCGGCTGACCGAGCGCCGCGGAAACGTTGTCGGACACGCCGATGACGTTGAGCGACGCCTGGACGATCGGCTCCGAATTCGCGGCATCGAGCCGGATGGCTCTCCGCTGCTTGTTCGTCAGCGCGGTGGCGGCGGGAAGCTGCATGCGAAGGCTACGAACCTGCTCGACGACCGTCGTCGGTGCGAGCGCAGGTTCCGGCTGCGGCGTCTCCGCAGCGGGACTGGTGGTGATGGAACTGTTGTTGTTGATGATCGTCATATTTCCTCCGTTCTCTACTCTGCCCTCATGGTTGAGGCCGGAGGACGCCGCGACTCTGTGCACGAGTGCGAGACGGCCACCGGCTGGAAGTGTTCGGCGACGCGCCGGCACTTCCGGTTAGTGTTTTCCCTGAGGTGTACACCTCGGGCGCCTCGCGGCAGGAGGTAGCGAAGCTCAACTCCCGCAACCGGTACGTACTATCCGAGTCCTTTTCAGGTCCCTCGTACCGCTCGTTGCCGCGTGGATACATTGCGTCCGGCGCGGGCGGTTTGTCAAGCCCCTATTTTTGTAAAGTATTTCTTGATGGGGAGATGGCGGGGTGCTCATCCATCTTCAGCGGCTGTTGGATAAGTCTCTGCCGAAGCTGTCGACGACTCGCTGAATCACATCTCACGCAATTTGCCCGACGTATCGCGCAACTTGCCCGAGGAATCGCGCAACTTGCTCAATGGATCACGCAGTTTGCCCGATGGATCGCGCGGCCTGCCCGATGGATCGCTCAATTTGCCCGATGCGTTCCTCAGCGAGGATCCTGGAGTCGCCACGCTGGCGAACGTAGAAGCCACGTTGGCTTCACGAGCCGCCGGCGTGGCTGCCGCGTGGGGGACACCGCGCATTCGAGCTTCCTCGGCGCGTCGTGCATCGGGCAGGTTGCGCGCGCCGTTTTTCTGGCTGGCTCCCGCAGCTTCCTCGTGCGCTTCGCCAGCTATCCCGCAACGCTGCGCGGAACCCAGAGTGGCTTCTGCAGAAT
>DASXIH010000614.1:0-3367 GCA_036498125.1 Thermoanaerobaculia bacterium | reverse complement strand
CTGTTTCTCGAGTGTTTCTCGACCAGTGAAACCGAACGACGAACCGGTTTCCAATAGTAACTCCGGTCGGGGGGAGCCTAGCGGTCGATCATCTTCTGCGCGCCTTCGCTGTAACGGGCGCCGTGGATCGTGATGCGCGATGAGGCTTCGTCGATCTCGCGCAGGTCGGCGGCAGTGAGGGTGAGATTCAGCGCGCCGAGGTTTTCGTCGAGACGGTGCAGCTTCGTGGTGCCGGGGATGGGGACGATCCACGGCTTCTGCGCGAGAAGCCACGCGAGGGAGATCTGCCCAGGGGTCACGTTCTTCTGCGCGGCGATTCGCTTCACGACGTCGACGATCGCGAGGTTCGCCTTGCGGTTCTCCGCCGCGTAACGCGGGAGGGTGTTGCGAAAGTCGGACGATTCGAAGGTGGTCGTCTCGTCAATCTTCCCGGTCAGAAATCCGCGGCCGAGAGGACTGAACGCCACGAAGCCGATCCCGAGCTCCTCGAGCGCGGGAAGGATCTCCTCTTCCGGCTCGCGCCACCAGATCGAGTACTCGCTCTGCAGCGCGGTCACCGGCTGCACGGCGTGCGCGCGGCGGATGTTCTTCACGCCCGCCTCCGACATGCCGAAGTGCTTCACCTTCCCCTGCGCGATGAGGTCCTTCACCGTGCCGGCGACGTCTTCGATCGGCACGGCCGGATCGACGCGGTGCTGGTAGAGGAGGTCGATCGTCTCGACGCGGAGGCGTTTCAGCGAGCCTTCGGCCGCGCGGCGGATGTTGTCCGGATGGCTGTTCGCCCCCGGCAGCTGCTTCCCGTTCTCGTCGATGTTGAATCCGAACTTGGTCGCGATCACGACGCGGTCACGCACCGGCGCGAGCGCCTCGCCGACCAGCTCTTCGTTCGTGAACGGGCCGTAAACCTCCGCGGTGTCGAACAAGGTGACGCCGCGATCGACCGCCGCCCGGATCAGCGAGATCATCTCCTGCTTCTCCGGCAGCGGCGGGAAGGCGTGACTCATCCCCATGCAGCCCAGGCCGAGGGCGGAGACGTCGAGGTTGCGTTTGCCTAGGGTTCGTTTCTCCATACAACAATGGAGCCCAAGCTCAATACCAGCCGTCTCCGTCCGGGTTGATGATCGCGCGGATCAGGCTCGCGGCGGCAGCCTGGTTCATCACGTTGGCGTCCTGGTGGAACGGGACGACGACGTAGCGGACGTTCACGTCGTGCGAGTGGAAGTGGGAGTGGTACGACGCGTAGTCGGTGCCGGCAGCTTTCTCGCCGAGGGTGGAAGAGATGGCGGGAGAGAGAAAGAGCACGTAGACCGTGTCGTCGCTCCGGGACGGGAGCGATCCGTTCTCGATGGCGCGGTCGAGCATCGACTGCAGGTCGAGATCGTTCATCGTGTCGCGGCCCTGCAACGAGCGGGTGGTGATCGATAAGGCGGTCGCTTTCACGCCGCGCTCATGCGTCGACTGGAACGCGTCGGTGGCGCTGACGTGATCGAGCGCTTTGCGGAGGGCATCCGCCTGCGGTTTGTCCCAAGTGCCGACGAACAGCGCTTCGACGAGCGGCTCGCGGACGACGGCACCGCCGTGGAACTCCAGCGCGCGGCCGGCGTGGCTGCGCGCGTAGAGCTCGACCCGGCCTCCGTCGTTGTCGAGCGTCGTCACGAGGCCGGGCTTCTCGACGAGGATCTGCTGGGACGCGGCAATCAGCGAGGCGATGGCGAGTGGAATCATCAGTTTCATGGTCTGCTCCAATCCCTATTGCACGTTGAGCGCGAAGTCGTCGACGACGAACGACGTCTGCAGTTGCGCGTCTTCGGTGCCGACGAGGTAGACCTGGATGGTCTGCCCCTTGTACGAGAGAACGCTGAACGACTTCTGCGCGAAGCCGGTGTTGTGATCGAGGTTCGAGTAGGTTGCGAGCGTCGCCAGCACGGTGCCGGACGAGTTGCGGATCTGCACCTGCAGTTTGTCGTACTGCGTCGTGGTGGTGGTCTCGGCGGTGTCGACGTGCAGCCAGAACGAGAGCGTCGCGGTGGTCGCGGTCGAGGGGATCGTCACGGTCTGTAGGATCGAATCGGTGTGGGCGCTGCCGTAGCCGTCCATCCAGGCGTCCCACGTTCCGCCGTGCGGCGGCTCGCTGGTCGAGTTGCTCACGACGCCGGTGGAGGTCGTCCACGGCGAGGTGTTCGACGAGCCGTTCTCGAATCCAGGATTGCCGAGGAGCTGTTGCGAGCCGGTGCTGTTCGAGACGGTGACGGTGATGGTCGAGGAGGAGCCGACGTTGCCGGCGGCGTCGTACGCCTTCGACTGCAGCGTGTGCGATCCGTTCGCGGCGGTGGTCGTGTTCCAGCTCCAGGAGTAGGGGCTGGTGGTGTCGGTCGTCTGGAGCGCGCCGTCGAGGTAGAACTCGACCTTCGTCACGCCGACGTTGTCGGAGGCGCTCGCGGTGACGCTGGTCGTGCCGCTGACCGTCGCGCCGCCCGCTGGTGCGGTGATCGAAGTCGTTGGCGGCGTGGTGTCGCCGCTTCCTCCGCCCGTGGTGAGCGCGACCGAGACGTCGTCGATGCGGAACGTGGTCGGGAGCGACGAGTCGGTGGCGGCGCGGAAGACGAGTTGCAGCGTCTGTCCTTTGTACGTCGACAGATCGATCGCGGCCGGCTTGAAGTACGTGCCGGTGGTGTTGCTGTCGGACGTCGCGTTGAGGTTGCTCAGCGTGAGCGGCGTCGCCAGCAGGGTGCCGGACGAGTTGTGGATCTCGACTTTCAGCGTGTCGTACACGGTGCTGGTCGTCGTCTCCTGCGTCACGATGTTCGTCCAGAAGGTGAGCGACGCGGCGGTGGCGGTCGACGGAATGCTGAACGCCTGCGTCAGCGTGTCGGTCTCGCTGTTCGCGCTGCCGAAGTAGCCGTTGGCGTTGCCGGCGTGCGCGCTGCCGGTCCCGACGACGATGGTGTTGTGGCCGGAGACCGACGATGTGCCGGTCCACCCGGGCGCGGAGTTCGTCGACGACGTCGCCGACTCGAACCCGCCGTCCGTCAACGCCTCGGTTCCTCCCCCGCCGCCGGTCGGATTCACGGTGAGCGAGAGCGTCGTCGTGTGCGTCTTGCCGCCGCCCGTTCCGGTGATCGTGATGCTGTACGTCCCGGTGGGCGTCGTCGACGCGGTGTTGACCGTCATCGTGGACGATCCCGATCCGGGGGCGGCGATCGAGGACGGGGAGAACGTCGCGGTCGCGCCGCTCGGCAGTCCGCTCGCGCTGAGCGAGACGGCGGAGTTGAAGCCGCCCGAGACGGTCGTCGTGATGGTGCTGTTGCCGGAAGTCCCCTGCGTGAGCGAGAGCGAGGTCGGCGAGTCGCCGATCGTGAAGTCGGAC